>JADLDC010000379.1 GCA_020846885.1 Acidobacteriota bacterium
CAGAGGACGAGCACTCCGGTGTTTGGCAGGACTATACCAAAGAGGACGACATCCTTCGTGTTTGGCAAAATCACGGGATTCAGGTGGTCGGCGTCCCGGAAGGGTTCAAACTGCTCGCGACGTCATACCTCTGCAAAAACCAGATGATGGTCAAAAATACCGATGGCCAACTCATCTACACTGTCCAGTTCCATCTCGAAAAATCTTTCGAAGACTGGTCCAAAAACCCAACCCGATGGGAACACCCCAACGAATCCCGCGACGGCCGCATCCTCTTCGAAAACTTTCTGAAACTCGCGCTTCAGCGCGGCACCGAGTCTTAAAAAAAGGCGGCCCGAGAAAAGGCAGTGGCGATGACCAAGGCGATTGGCCAGACCGTCGGAAACGCGCTAAAGGTCACAGAAAATTCCAACGAGTCGAATCTTCTTTCCTGGCCATCACTTTCGCCGCCCGTAAGATGTCGCCTTCTGTTTCAAACGTCGTTATTAAGCAGGGATGTTACCGCATCACTGTATCGATCATTAATATTGAAGTTTAGTCAAAACACTTTTCCGGCACGTTTTCCAACGTGTTTTTGATGAGCATATCGACCACGGCGTTGAAATCGCCGCCTGACTCTTCGAAGACCTTTAGTTGTTCATCGGCGGAGGTTCCGCGGTCGAGGATGGTGTGGACGTGCTCGATCTCTTTGCGTGAATCGAGCGGATCGACAACGTCATCGACAAACTCAAGCAGCTCGCGGATAAGGTCTTTGACCGGCACTTCCTTTTGTTTGCCGAGGTCGAGAAGCTTGCCGTCCAAGCCATAGCGTATCGCCCGCCATTTATTCTCAAGGATCAGCCGCCGGTGATATATCCGCCAGCCGAGGTTAGAGTCGATCAGCCGGTGCAGTTTACAAACGATCGCCTGAAACAAGGCGGCTACCGCGATAGTGTCATCAACTCGGGTAGGTATATCGCAGACGCGGAATTCAAGCGTCGGGAATTTGTAATGCGGCCGCACATCCCACCAGATCTTTGAGCCGTCGGGTATGCAGTTCATCTTTATCAGAAGATCGACGTAGCTCTGATATTGCTGGTATGACTCGAAGTGGTCAGGCACCTCCGTTCGGGGAAACTTTTTGAATACCTCAGACCGGTAGGATTTAAGGCCGGTGTTAAATCCCAGCCAGAACGGCGACGAGGTCGTTAGGGCCAAAAGGTGCGGCAGAAAATAACGGGCCGCGTTCATAATGTGGATGCGGCGTTCAAGATCGGGCACACCGACATGAACGTGAACGCCGAAGATCAAAAGGCTGCGGGCCACCATCTGCAGCTCGTCAACCAGCAGCTTGTACCGGTCGCCGTCATAGATCTCCTGCTCGGACCATTTTGAGAACGGGTGCGTCGATGCGGCGACGATCTCCATCCCTTTTTTTCGGGCGAGGCCGGAGATGATGCATCGGAGCTTGCTGATATCTTCGCGCGCCTCCTGAATGTTCGCACAAACGCCTGTGCCGACCTCTATCATCGATTGGATCATCTCAGGCTTGATCTTTTCGCCCAATAGCAGCCGGCCTTCGTCAAGTATCTCCGAAACGTGCGATCTCAATTCTCGTGTTTCCGGGTCTACGATCTGGAATTCTTCCTCAATGCCGAGTGTGAATTGTTCGAACATATATTCAATAGGTATGCAGGCTGTCAGACTGGAGCGTCCGACAAGCTATGTCTGTTCTACGGAGTGCCTTATCTTAGCACGTGCCAACGATTTCGCAAGAAAATTATTGCCGGCCCATTTCCTTTGCTACCGCCAGAAATGCTTCGGCCGCGTGCGATAGGACCGAATTCTTGCGATAGACGATATTCAGCTTTCGTTCAAGTTTCAATTCGGCGACTGACAGGCCAAAAAGACGGCCGCTTTCTATCTCGCCCGCGGCCGCGAGCTTTGGTACAAGGGCCACACCGGCCCCGGTCTCAACCAGCTTTTTGATCGCTTCAAGCGAAGGAAGTTCAACGGCAATGTTCAAGGTCGTCTTGTTCCGCTCGAACGTCTCGATGACCTTTCGGCGATATGGCGAGACCGCGTTGTGCGCAATAAATATCTCATTGCCCAACTCTTTTACAGAGACCGAACTCTGTCCTGCCAACGGATGGCCGGGAGCGACTATCAGCCTTAGCTCGTCGGTCAGGATAGGCACGGAACGCAGCGATTCGTCATTTGGTTTGAACGAAATTACCCCGAGTTCTACCTCGCGGGCGGTGATCTCTTTTGGTATTCGGCTGGCAACGCCCCGCTGCACCTCGATCTTAATATTTTGGTGCCGTTCGCGAAATGTTTCGATCACCGGCAGAATGCAGAACACCGTATGTTCGTTCGCGGAGATCGTTACCTTGCCCTTGTGAAGGCCGCGAAGATCACGGATGGCATTGCCCGCCGCGTTTCGCAAGTTAAGCATCTGCTTTGCATATCCGACCAGGACCTCACCGGCAAACGTGAGTGTGCCGTCTTTGGACGACCGGTCAAAAAGGGTTTCGCCGATCTCGGCCTCAAGCCGCCGGATCGCCTGGCTGACGGCAGGCTGCGTACGGTCAAGCAGTTCGGCGGCGCGTGAGAAACTTTTCTCACGAGCAACGGTCACAAGAACTTCAAGCTGATTAATATCCATTGTTGCGATCGCGGTATGTCCGACCTGTCTTACAAGTGATCACTATATTACAATATATTATGTAAGAAATGGAAATATAACATTGACTTTCGCCGCCGGCACTAATAAGATTTCCGCTTGGATCGATAAGATCCTTCATCCGGACACGATATTTATTGACGGAGACCTTATGAAATCAGAAACGATCGCCATTTTCGACACAACTCTTCGGGACGGCGAGCAATCGCCGGGCTGCTCGATGTACCTTGATGAAAAGATCCGCATG
>JADLDC010000380.1 GCA_020846885.1 Acidobacteriota bacterium
AGAGCATCCAGGCCCGAAACGCGTTCGCTCCGTTCAAATCGGCTTATACGCGAACGCAATTCGGCGGAACGTTTGGCGGGCCGATCGTAAAGGACAGAACGTTCTTCTTTGCCGCATACGAACGCCGACAGCGTAATGAATCAGGCTTTTTTACATCGAACGTCGCATCAGGCCTAACGGCCTCGGCTACGATACCAGCAATTCCGGGCGTCAACCCGACCGCGCGGACCTTCACGAACCTTACCCCGGCGCAGGCGGCATTTATCAACACGCTTGTCGGCACCGGTGTCGGGGCAAATATATGTGCGGCCAGGGCCTATGGCTTTTTTGCCGCGAGCGGCAGTGCCACGGCGCTGACCGGAACGAACCCATTGACCAGTCCAAATGACGGCAGTGTTTGCCCGGCCATTTCGCCGATCTTGCCCGGCGTTGTCGGCCCCCGCTTTTTGATATCGGGTGCGCCGGTGCCGCTTGGCTCGACGAATGCGTTGGGGCAGCCGATCGCGTTTCGGGCGCTGAACAGCCTGCAGCGCGTTTTTCCGGTTACGGACGCAAGCAACTACCTCTCGGTCCGCGGTGATCATCGGTTCAACCAGGACCATCAGCTTTCACTTCGGTTCGGGTACAATCCGGGCACACTGACCGGCATACAGGTTGAATCGCAGAACCAATCGCTCGGCCAGAACGATTTTTCACGCACCGGCATCACCGAGATCAAGGACACGTCCCTGTCCGCAGGCCTTAGTTCTGTGCTGTCAGCAAACATTGCCAACGAGCTGCGGTTCAGCTACGGGCGGCGGCAAACTTCATTCCGCTCGCAGAATCTTGATGCGGTCGCTTACAACATCTCTGGTACGGCGTTCATCGGCCGCGAGCTCTTCTCGCCGGTCGATCGTACCGAAACGCGCTATCAGTTCATGGACAACCTGACCTGGGTCGCCGGCCGCCACTCCTTCAAATTTGGCGGTGACGTTAACTTCATTAGCATACCGGAGGCATTGTTCGAACTTAACTTCGCGGGGCTGTTCAACTTTGGCGATTTTGCGGCGGCAAACCTGGGCTTTCCGGCGTCTGCCCCGGCGTTTACGTCGGTCCAGTCATACGGCCTTGGGCTGCCTTCTACATATATTCAGGGGTTCGGCAACCCGATAAGCGAGATCAAGAACACGCCGCTTGCCTTTTTTGCACAGGATTCGTGGCGTGCGACCAATCGTCTGACGATCAACTACGGAATTCGTTATGACATTGAGTTGACCGAGACGATCGAACCTGTCGCGTTCCAGGACCCGCTTTCGGGCATCAGCTTGTCCGCCGGCGATATAAAGGCCGCACAGGATGTGATGAATGTACAGCAGGGCATTCCGCGTGACACTAATAACTGGGCCCCGCGTCTTGGTTTTGCTTATGACGTAACAGGCAATGGAAAGGCCGTCATTCGCGGAGCGATCGGTTTGTTCTATGATCATCCGCTGCTTGCGGTGGCATTTAACTCTGATATCGCCGATGCTGCTCAACAGCAGCAGGCCGTTCTGACAGCAGGTTCACCGCTGCCGATAAATACTTCGACCGGTGCTCCGACACTCTTGAACGCGGCACTCGTATTTCATGGTACAGTTTGCGGAGCGCAGGGTTCTAACGCGGCACTTTGCGCGGCATACGGCAGCCCGGTGACACCGGGCGTCGCCTCAAGCGCCCAGTACCAGTTTGGCCGTCAGCGGTTTAACGATCAGACCTTCCCGGGCTTTGGGCCGGTCCTGCCGTTCTCGCTGCCGGTGGCCAAGGACTTTCAATATGCTTCGGCAACTCAGGCTAACCTCGGCTTCGAGGTTGAGTTGATGAAGAACCTTTCGCTTTCGGCCGAGTATATTTACGTTGGGGCCCACCACTTGCCGCATCCGACCGATCTGAATACGCCGAATACCGCACTTCAGATCGAAAATTACCGCCGCTGCTTCGGCACGCTGCCGACAAGCACGCAAGCCGTTTCGACGGTAAATCCGGCGGCATGTACGAACATCGTTGCACAACCCATTCCGGGGATGATCTCGGTGACGACACGCGGCGGCGTTATCGCACCGGCTGTCGCGAACTTCTTCCGGCCGAATGCTCCAAACTACTTTTTGGCACAGGCACTTTCGGGCGGTGCAGTAACGCCGGCGGTCCTGAACGCTGTCCTCGGTGCTGCCGGTACAGTAAGAACACCGGGCGTTCTGTCGCCGTTCGGTTCGGTGAACGCACAGATCTCGGATGGCAATTCGGAATACAACGCCGTTAACTTCCAGCTGCGTCGCCGATATGCGAATAACTTCCAGTTCCTGGCGTCGTACACGCTTTCGCATTCGGAAGACGATTCGTCCGACCTTCAAACACTGCTTATCGCGCAGGACGTGAAGAACTTCCGTGCTGAGCGGGCGGCTTCGCTGTTCGACCAGCGTCACCGGTTCGTGTTCAGCGGCGTCTTGACCTCACCAACCGCGTGGCGGAACGGCAGCGGCTGGCAGAGATTCTTTGCCGACTTCACGGTTGCGCCGATCATCGAGCTTTCGTCAGGCAGGCCGTTCAATATCATCACCAATGTTGATGCGAACAACGACCAAACAAGCCAGACCGACCGTCCGAGCTTTAACCCTGACGGCACACTTTGCGTTCCGGGCGAAGCCGGCTGCATTACGCCGCTGATAACTGACGGACGCTTTTCGACCGGCACGCTTTCTCGCAACAGGGGAATTACGCACGGCTATGCATCGTTCGACTTGCGTCTGACAAGGGCTTTCCATTTTGGCGAGCGTTTGAGGCTTGACCTTATCGCTGAAGGGTTCAACCTCTTCAACCGATTCAATGAAGCCGCGGCATCGCCGAATTATCGCGATGTTAATGCCTTTGGCCAGCGTTCGGGCTTCCGTTATTTCAGCCTTCCGACCGCGGCGTACGACCCGCGTCAGTTTCAACTTGGGTTTAAGCTGAATTTCTAGGCTGACAGATATTCACTCTTCAAGGCCGTCCGAATGGGCGGCCTTTTTCTTTTTACCTTTGAGCCCTTTGTGTCTTAAACTTTGTGCCTTTGTGTTTAGGTTCGGTTTTTAACACAAAGGACGCTAAGTTTAAGACACAAAGGGCACAAAGGGCGGACATCGGTCGCACTTGGCGACAATTCCATTTTGATTCCGGCTGAACGATAATCTTCATGTGCGTTCGCTTTCTGAAAAGATCAGGGAAAAAGCCCGTGAATTCGGCATTCATCGGGTTGGATTCGCCCCGGCCGTCGAGTTATCGATCGAAAGAGGCAAGTTGGCCGAATGGCTTGCGCGCGGAAACCACGGCGAGATGCGGTGGATGGAACGCGAGCCTGAAAAGCGAACTGATCCGCGCATTCTGTTCCCGCCCGCCAAGACAGTTATCTCGGCAGCGGTCAATTACTTTACACCGCACCAGCACGAAGGCCCCGGCAAGATATCACGCTATGCCTGGGGCGATGATTATCACGATGTCGTCAAGGGTAAGCTGACCGCCCTGCTTGACTGGATAAAGCACGAAGTGCCCGCCGAAGGCAAAGTGTGTGTTGACACAGCACCGATCATGGACAAGGCATGGGCCGTCCGCGGAGGACTGGGGTGGATAGGGAAACACTCGAACCTGATCACACGCGAGGTTGGGTCCTGGGTCTTTCTGGGCGAGATCCTCATTGATCTCGAACTGGAATACGAGACCGAACCGGTCGCAGACCACTGCGGAACATGCACAAAATGCATTGAGGCCTGTCCGACGGATGCCATAACTGAACCGTACGTCGTTGACTCGCGTAAATGCATCTCATACGCAACGATCGAATTACGCGATGAAGAACTGCCGCCGCAGATCGCCGAAAATCTGAACGGTTGGCTTTATGGCTGCGATATTTGCCAGGATGTGTGCCCGTGGAACCGGTTTGAAATGCCTTCGGAAGAAGAAGCGTTCGAGCCCAGAAATGGCGAAACTGCACTTGATCCGACAAGGATCGCGGCGATGGAGCACGAGGAATATATCGTGCGGTTCCGCCGCTCAGCGATCAAGCGGGCTAAGCTGCCGGGCCTCAAACGCAACGCAGCGGCGGTCGGTGGGAATCGTGAGGGATGATCCGAACAAACAAAAACGTAAGAGCCAAATACTCAAAGCTCAAGCTCCAGCCCTATCATTTCCAGCTTTCATCTTTGAGTTTTCAGTTTGAAGGAGGTTCCGCTTGTTACGCTCCGGTTCATTATCGCCCGCCCGCGCTGTATGATTTAATTAGATGCTTCGCGACGCCTACAACCGAACGATACGCGATCTGCGAATTTCCCTGACGGACCGGTGCAACTTTCGCTGTTTTTACTGCCTGCCGCACGGCGAGCCCTCGTGGGCGTACAAAGAAAAGCTGCTGACGCTGGAAGAACTTGCGTTCGTTTGCGAGGTATTCGTTTCACTTGGCAT
>JADLDC010000381.1 GCA_020846885.1 Acidobacteriota bacterium
CCGGATAGGTCTGGTTCGTGCAGGCGCACGGTGCTTCCCACGACACGGTGTCAAGGCTCTTCCCGAACGTGTAATTCGCGCTCAGGCTTAACCCCTTATAAAACCGCGTTCTGAGGCTCGTGATCAGGGCATTGTAATCTGACTTAACATCAGGCACCGCAAAATATACGGCCCCGAAATTGTTAATGCCTGCAGGCTCACCCGGACGTGTAATGTGGATCGGTTCAATACGAACAAAATTCCTTCCGCGATTGCCCGAATAGCCGATCGATGCAACGGTTCGCCACGGGAGCTCATACTGCGCATCAAGCGAATAGCGCCAGACTGACGCATTCGGCATGTCACGGGGTGAACCGTAGATCTCTATTCCGCCGCCCGCGACCAGGCCCGAATGCGTCGGAAATCCGTAGATCGACCCGTCAGAGCTGAGCGCATAATTCATTTGTAAGAACTGCGGCGAGTTATTCGCTCCCGGACAGCAAATGTTAAAAAGCTGCGACGGAGCACCCGGGTTCCGGCGTGCATTGTTCAAAAGAGCATTGGCAAGCCGGTCGTATGCCAATCCGGTACCGCCGCGGATGACGAGTTTGTTGTCAAATGATTCAGGCGACCACGCAAAGCCGAACTGCGGGCCAAAATTGTTCCAGTCCGGGTCCGTAAGCGTTTTCTTGACGTCGATAAAAGCCCCGTCCAGGCCGTTGCTCGGGCCAAGTATCAGGTTGCTGATAACATTCCTGTCCGGCGTGATCGGGCCGAGGAATTCCCAGCGAAGGCCAAAATTCAGTGTCAGGTTCGGGCGGAACTTCCAGTCGTCCTGAACAAAAAGGGCGGCGCCGGTCGAATGGTAGATCGTGTCATCGGCCGTCGGCTTGCCCGACGTGTTTGATCCTACCGACTCAAACACCGGTGTTCCGTTGGCGAAATTCCACGGACGGACGAATGAGAACAGCGGACGCGCAAGGTTTATTCTGCCGCCGGCGTTAACGTCACGCGAATATTCGCCGCCAAACTTGAGTACATGGTTGCCCATGATCGTAATGAAAGTATCACGGAAGTTGTATTGCGTGTCCTTGAACGATCCCGGTTGAGGAACGCCCCAGCGAAGCCGTCCGCCCCAGATCTGTTCTACCTCAATGCGGGGAATGCCGAAGTTCTGTTCCGGGTTTGAATCGACCTCATTAAAATTCCAGCCGCTGTAACTGAATCGGGCTTCGTTAAGCAGCGTGGAACTGAACGTGTGATTCCATATTGCGGCTGTCGCAAAATTTAGCCGTTCAGAGAAAAAGTCGGCCTGCGGACGGCTTTGTGCAGAACTGTCCATTCCGCCTGATCTAGCCGGCGTGATAGTAGCCGTAAACGCAAGTTTTGCCTGCTCTGTGACCTGAAAATCGATGCGGCCAAAGTATTGGTTCCCGCGATTGCTCCTTTCGTAGGGAAGCAGTGCACATTGCAGGTCCGCAATGCCGTCCAGACCGCCGCCGGCGGTGTTATTTGCGGCATATGTCCCGTATGTGCCCGTCAACGATCCAAAATCGATGCCGTCGCCGACCTGGTTTGCGGTGAAATTGTTGAGGAGCACCGCATCGTTCGGGCCGCACGCCCAACGATTCTGGATGTTTCGCCGCGGGGCGACTATCTGCAGGGTGCGCGGATCGCCGCCGGGAGCACCAACTACCGCTGCCGTTACGGTGCCTGCTCGCTGGCTAAGTATCGCGTTTCGGTAATCGTCCGTTTCAATCCAGGAATAATAGGGGACATTGGTGTTCTCTCGAAGCCCCTCATAAGCGAAAAAGAACCAGCTCCTGTCCCTGCCCGACCGAAATGCCGGGCCGCCGCCGTCGCCGAAATTAAAGAACGGCAGCGGACCCCCGATACTTCCGCCGTAGCTTTGATACTTTCGCTCAACCCTCTTCGGACCCTCAACGCCGACGCCCCTGATCGAGATCGGCATGTTGTTAAATGCGTTCATTGCGGGGTCGGTATGCTTAAAAAACAAGCTTCCGTGCCAATCGTTAGTACCATTCTGCGTGATCGTCTTGATCTGTGCGCCGCTGTTGCGGCCGTCCTCAGCGGAATAGGTGGATGTAAGGACCTGAATTTCCTTGACGATCTCTTGCGATGGGGTGATTATCGCCGAACCGCCCCAGTTTTGGCTGTTTACGCTGACGCCGTCGATCTGAAAGTTGTTCGAGCTGCCGCGCTGGCCGTTAGCAGAGATCGGGACGCCGTTTTCGGTCTGAAAGATCGAGTTATTGGAACCGCCGGGGCCCGATGTGTTCGGCAGGCCCACCGATCCGCCGCCGCTGCCTCGTGCACCAAGGCCAACGATGCCGGGCGTCAAGCGGATCAATTCATATGGGTCACGCCCTATCTGCGGCAATTGCTGGACTTCCTGGGTTGTGATCGTTTTGCGGATGCTTGCGTCTTCAGTCTGGAGCGGAGCGGAATCTGCTTCCACCGTGACCGTCTCGCTTATCACGCCCGCGGCAAGGGCAATATCCTGCCCTTTGATCGCCTCGGCATCGACCTTTACGTCTTCAACGACGCCTTTCTTAAAGCCGTCCTTTTCGACCGAGATCGTATATCGGCCCGGCGCAAGCGACGCAAAGCGATAAAATCCGTCGCTGCTCGATTGGGTCGTCTGTGTTTGATTGGTGTCTTTATTGGTCAAAGTGACCGTTGCTCCCGGCACAACGCCGCCCGCGCCGTCTGAAACAACGCCCTGAACGCCCGCCCGAAACTGGGCCATGGCGGCGGTCGAAAGGAGCGCTACAAATATTAAAGAGAGAGTCAGCCTGATCCACGAGAAAGTTGCTTGCCGCATAGGTTCCTCCAAGAAGTTCGAACTAGACCAAAGACACCGTCGGTGTCACGACTCGGCGCCGGTTCAATTTGCACCATGCGTCCGAGCCGGAATATACTGATTCAGATTTAATTAAATCGATTGAGTAAATCGTTTTAGTTCCAAATTGATAACATCATTTCCCGCTGGCTGTCAAGGATAAATGGGCGTATTCTTATCGCTGGCCGCCATGAAAGATATTCGACCATGAAGCTAAAGTAAGGGCCAAATGAACGCGGTGGGCCCCTTCGGCGGCGGCCCGATCCTAGCAATGCCGATAGTTCGGTGGTAAGGTGCTGAAATCAAAGAGGCCGGTCGTGCCGCAGGGCCGATTGAACCCGATTTTTACTCAGGGACCAGATGTCAGGTAAGATCGAACCCAAAAAAAGAGTTGCCGGACGCGATTCAGTGAGTCTAAAACAGCTCGCTGCCCATCTCGGGCTTTCGACAACGACGCTTTCGCTTGTTCTGAACAAGCGCCCGTCGGCGGATTCGATCCCCGAGGAGACGAAAAACCGCATCTTCCTGGCAGCAAAGGAGTTAAACTACCGCCCGAACTACCTTGCCCGCTCACTTAGGGCACAGCGGACGCATACACTTGGCGTTCTGGTCCCGGAATTGAGCGACGGATATTCCGCCATGGTGCTGAACGGCGTAGAATCAGCCCTTACAAGCGAGGGATTCTTTTATTTGACCGCCAGCCACCTGCACCGCGAAGATCTGCTCGGAAAACTCCCCGAAGTATTGGTCGAACGTCAGGTCGAGGGCATTATCGCAGTCGATACGCCCATAAGGTTTGAGCCGAGCCTGCCCGTTGTCAACGTATCTGGACACGAAGAGATCGCCGGTGTGACCAATGTTGTGCTTAATCACCGGCACGCGGCCGAACTAGGTATCGGCCATTTGTTCGATCTGGGGCATAGAAAAGTTGCATTGTTGAAGGGACAGGAGTTCAGTTCCGATACCGAGGAGCGTTTTGAGACGATAACCAGGGCGGCTTACTTACGCGGCATTCCCATTGACCCCAGATTGATACAGCAGCTTGAGGGCGATCTTCCCTCGCCCGAGATCGGCTACGCGGCAACTCGGAAACTGATAGCCGCAAATGAGCCATTTACGGCACTTTTTGCCTTTAACGATGTTTCCGCTATCGGTGCGATCAGGGCGCTCGAGGAAGTTGGCAGGCGTGTGCCTGAAGATGTGTCGGTCGTCGGTTTTGACGATATTTACGGAGCGGCGTTCCACAATCCCGCTTTGACCACGATCCGGCAGCCGCTTTTCGAGATGGGACGGCTCGCGGCAAAGACCGTGCTTGAAGAGCTGTCAGGCGAGCGAAACGGCAATTCAGAGTCGGTCCTCAATGTCGAACCGACGCTTATCATCAGAAATTCGACCGCGCGTGCCCGGCAAGCATGATCAGGTCGATTCGGGCCTGCCATCGCACTATCGGACCAACAGTATCTCTCTTTCATCTCCTCTGAGCCGTATGCTTAGCCGTTTTGTTTCCGGCTGAAGATCAAAATCC
>JADLDC010000382.1 GCA_020846885.1 Acidobacteriota bacterium
CGATCCAGGCCGGAGCGTCAGCACCAGTCCAAAATTGGGAGTCAAACGAACCTATGCAAAACGCACCTATTTCAGCCGCCGCAGGACAAAACAAGACGTTGGCGATCGTATCGCTGGTTGTAGGCATCTTAAGTATTTTTTGCTGTGGATGGTTTATCCCCGGCATAGTTGCGATCGTTCTTGGATTTATGGCAAAGGGCAAGGCTACGAACGATCCGGCAAATTACGGCGGCAAGGGGCTCGCTCTTGGCGGCATCATTACCGGTGCGGTCAGCCTGGTGCTTGGCGTTATCGTTGTGGTCCTTTATTTCCTTGGATTTGCGGCAGGGATGATCAATCCGAACGCATTTTAAGCGATAAGGTTTTGTTAGAAAATGTCATTGATCTCAGATGTACTCCAATCGACCGTTGCGGTCATTAAGGGGATGAAACGGACGCTGTCCGAGATCCCGCGGGAAAAATGGACCGTGCAGTATCCGGATGTGCCGGTGACGGTGCAGCCGCGTTATCGCGGGCAGCATTTGCTGCACGTTGATGAAGCGGGCAAGGAAAAATGCGTGGCCTGCTATCTGTGCGCCGCGGCGTGTCCATCGGATTGCATTTATATCGAGGCCGAGACCGACCCGCGGCCGTATGCTGAGCGGATCGGCCGCGACGAGCGGTACGCAAAGGTTTATAATATCGATTACGGCCGATGTATCTTTTGCGGATTTTGCGTTGAGGCATGCCCGAAAGACGCGATCACGCACGGATACAATTTTGAGATCTCGGTTTACAATCGCGCCGACTTGTTGAAGACGAAGGATGATCTATTGATCACCAAGCAGAAGCAGTCGAAAAACTATCGGGTGGCGCTGTCAAGCGAGGACGTAGATTCGGAATATAAAGAAGTTTAGGGCAGTTGTCAGGACCGGGAGCGATAGTGACTGGGTTTTTCAGCGCTGAAGAACCCGGCCGCTATCGCTCCCGGTTCTGACTTGGGAAGAACCCGGTTGCTAGCGGTTCCGGTCCCTGGCTTGGCAATGAGAATATCGCCGTCTGAAGTACCACCAACTCAAAAAGGCCGGCACCATGAAGTGCGGGGCCAAGGGCTGCGTGAGTTTGCGGGGCTTCGCAGCGATGAGGAAAGGCTCGATCCGTTCGAGTTGGCGAAATATGCCCGGCTGCTTGTCGTACCTTTCGAAGATATTGAGCAGTCTCTCAGTGAAGAGACCGTTCGGGAGCTGTTGGGAAGTTCGAAGGACAAATGGTCGGGCGGGGCCGCGTCGAGGATCCTGCCGAATGGCTACAAGCTAATTATCCTTAACCCGACGCATCCCCGAAACCGCCACATGGCTACGCTGATGGAGGAGATCTCGCACGTTTTCCTCGGTCACAAGCCGAGCCGGCTTGCGATCGAGCGCCGCGACAGGCACGGCAACCTCATTGCGCGGGACTATAATGCGGCTATCGAAGAAGAGGCTTACGCGACGGGTGCCGCCGCACTGGTGCCTTATTCGGGCCTGAAGAAGATGATCGCTCGCGGAAAGACGGCCGGCGAGATGGCCAGGCATTATGGCGTGAGCCGGGCGTTGATCGAGTATCGGATAAAGATCTCGCGCCTGTGGCCCGCGTATAGCGAGAGCATTTTTCCGTCAAAGATCTGAATGGACCAATTAAGCCAAAATTCTTCGGCAGCCAGCCACCATCGTCCGATCGAAGACAAACTTCGGCTTCTGCTTGACATCACGCACAAAATAAGCCGATCGGTCGATCTTGAGGAAGTGCTGAATTTGGTCATGGATACGCTTGGGTCGCTGCTTCCGTATGATGCGGCCGGCATCTACCTGATCGAAACCTCGCCGGAACACGGCAGCCCATACATCTTCAAATCGAGAGTGATCCGCGGGTATGACATCAGTTTTGCATTGGTCGAACCGCGTCTTCGAATGGGTGAAGGGCTGCTCGGCAAAGTGGCCCAAACCGGCAAGCCGATAATCTCACCTGATGTAAGCAAGGACCCGCGATATTTTGCGGCGCGGAAGCGGACCCGGTCCGAGATGCTTGCCCCGATCATTTCGAATGACCGCGTCATCGGGGCCTTTGACCTTGAGAGCGACCAGCTTGATGCCTATTCGGAAGATGATCTTTCGATCCTTCAGCTACTTAGTTCTCAGGTCGCGATAATCATTGAAAAGGACGGCCTTTATGAACAGATCGTTGAGAAAAAACGGATCGAAACACAGCTTGAGATAGCACGGCAGGTACAGCTGGAACTGCTGCCGGACCGCGATCCGAAGTTTGAGAATTTTGATATAAGCGCTTATGTATTCCCGACCGAAGAGGTTTCCGGGGATTATTACGACTGGATGCAGATCTTTGAGGACCAGATCGGGGTCGTGGTAGCTGATGCCGTAGGAAAGGGAATTCCGGCGGCGTTGCTTATGTCGTTTCTGAGGGCAAGCATTCGGGCAGGCGTGCAGATCGGCTACGCTCCGCACATTGCATTGTCCAAGGTAAACCAGCTGCTTTGGGATTCGGTCGAGGAACATCAGTTCATCACGGCGATACTCGGTATTCTGGACACGACAAACCGCACGTTCGTCTATTCCAATGCCGGCCATAACCCGCCGCTGCTGATCAAGCCGAACGGCGAATACCGGTTTGTGGAATATGGCGATCAGCCGTTGGGGATGTTCATTGACACGCGTTATCATCAGCACTTCATCCGGTTCGAGAAAGACCAGGTACTTGTTATTTACACGGACGGGATCATCGAGGCGGCGAACGAAACTGGCGAGGAATACGGCCTTGACCGCTTTGCGGGCCGGGTCTTAAAGGGGATCGGCCTGCCGTCGCGTGAATTGATCGATTTTATCAGAAAGGACGTCGCCGATTTCACTGAACGCAAATTTCTTGATGATGACGGAACGCTGTTCATCATCAAGGCCGAATGATGCGGCAAAGAAAAAAGACGCGAAAGGCGTCTGATCATTGCTTCTCCATCTTTCGCGTCCCTTTTTGTTGTGAATTGAAATCAGCTTGTCATGCCTTATCAGTGTGCCTGTTCGGATGAATGCATCACTGCTCCGCCCGGCACGACCGGAGCAGTGTAGTCGCCGTAGTTGATCTTCTTATTTTCGGTTGAAAAAGCGTAGATATCGAACCCAAAAGCGTCAAGCAAGTCGGTCAACTCGTCCGTTTTGATCATATACAGATTCTCCGAAAACCCCAGCTCGGCACGGATCTCCAGTAAACGCTCAACAACCTCTAGCGGTGCGAAACATTGAGTGGGATCCTTGAAAGTTGCCATAAGCAGGTTGGTTCGGCCGCAAACCGCACCGGACAGAATGTTTGATTGCGCGTTTCGGTGAAAGGTTGTTCGGAATTTTACGCCCGCTGTCAGCGGCTCAGCTCGGCAAAATTAGACGGGAAAAAAGATTGATTTTTGCCGCGAATGCATCTAATATCTAGAAAACTCTTCCCGAGGAAAAACATATGAAGAACTGGATCTCGCGGATCGTTGGTGTTGCGATGGCGGCACTCGTGTGCGCTCCGGCCATCCTTGCCCAAAGGGATACATTGGGTGCGGCGGCCGGGGACCGGTATGTTATTTCGGCCAAGGCAGGGGGCGTTAACTATGTCTCCGGGCCTGTAGGCGTCGTCCGGACCGAGGGCAAGAGCGGGCAACTGCTGAAAGGAGACGCGATCGAGATCGGTGATCGTGTATCGACGGGAGCCGAAGGAAAGGCCGAGATCCTTCTGAATCCCGGCTCCTACCTCAGGCTTGGGCCGCTTTCTGCGTTTGAATTCACAACTACTAACCTGGATGACCTTCAGATCAAACTGGATTCGGGCAGTGCCATTTTCGAAGTGTTTGCGACCGAGGACTTTGCGGTCACGGTCAATACGCCGAAGGCTAAATTTACGTTGATCGACTCAGGTATCTATCGTGTCGACGCCGACGGAAAGATCTCGGTCTGGAAGGGCAAGGCGCGGATAGGGGATGACGAAAAGGCGACGGTAAAATCCGGGCGTGAAGGTTCAATGGCCAGTTCCGGGGCGTTGATCGCGAAATTTGACCGTGATGAAAAGGATGCTCTGGACATTTGGAGCAAGGACCGCGCAAAGGAACTTGCCAGGATCAGCGGAAGTCTCGAGCGTCGGGCAATGCGGACTGATTTGATGCGTTCGTTCCTTGGCCGCCAATGGAATATGTACAATTCGTTCGGCCTCTGGATCTATGATCCGTTCAGCCGAAGCAACTGCTTCCTTCCGTTTGGCTATGGCTGGGGATCGCCGTACGGATACGGGTTTGGCCACAGCATCTGGTATTACAATCTGCCAAACGCGGTATTTACGCCGCCGCCAACGGCGACCGGCGGCCCGGTGGTACGGCAGGTCAAACCAGGACGTAATGGCGCGGGGCCGGGACCGGTTCGCCAACCGCCTTTTGCGGCGGTTCAGGGATCAAGCGGCTCAACGGGCCGCGAGATCAGGCAAACTAAGCCCGGACGTTCTATCGATCCTGTTTTTGACCCTGACCCGATACGTTCGGGAGGCGGCGGTTTCCCGTCAGCCGCTCCTGTACCGTCCGCACCGGACCCGATAAGGGTGCCCGCGCGGCAGTCGAAACCCGGCCGGCCCATTGATTAAAATTACTTTTTCCAAAAATGCGGGCGGGCACACAGTGTCCGCCCGTTTTCTATTTTAAAAAGTGGACAAGTGAACTGACAGTATCTTCAGCGGTGCTTTCAAGGCCGATATAAGGGCCGAGAATGAACAGCAATGATTGGGCACCATTGAAGATCGTGTGAAGAATAAAGCAGGGAAGCAGGTTGTCCGTTCGCACCCTGACCAGTGTAAGCGTAAGGCTGAGCGTCGTGAGCAATATCATTGTTGAAACGCTCGGCCAATATTGGGGAAGATGCACGGCCGCGAACAGAATGGTGACGATCGCCACGGCGGCCTTTACTCCTACAGAACGCTGAAGCGCTGAGTAAAGGAGTCCTCTGTAGATGACCTCTTCGACAAGAGGGGCCGTGACGGTGGCCATGAGAGCGACCAGAAAGACCACGTAACGCGAACTCCTTAAAATGCGAAGGAGATCATTGTCCTGCTCCGGCAGCAGGCTTCCCACCACGACAGACAGCAAAAAGAACGCCGCCATGATAGCCAGATAGTGCCACCATTTCATTCCGCCTGTCTTCCAACCGAGCGTTTTGAAGAATGGGAAGGTACGGCCGCGGGTGACGACCAGCCATGCCGCGGCGAGCGTGAGCAAATGGGCCGGTATGATCGCGGCGATCTGAATAGCTATCGCCGCCGGATCGCTTCCGAGTGCCTTCATCAGCTCCGCACTGTCTGCATAAACAGAGTTTTGCGAGATCGCGTACGGGATAAGGAAGATCGCCGGAACGATCATGATCATTGCTACGCTAAAGAGCCACGTCCCGACCGCCGCGGGCGTACCCCACGGTGGGTCATTAGGCGTCGGGTCCGGGCTGCTTGCGTGGCCTTCGGAGTGGATAGGGCCAAGTGCGTCAACGGTTTGATCGATAGTTTCTGACACGGTTGAAAGTGTAGCGGAACGCCCGCAAACTTCCAAATTTTGTTCAAACGAATTGGCGGTTGACAGACCTTTAATGACTGGAAACAGGCGGAGTTGCGCGATCCGGGTTCGGGTCAGTCGATCCTTGGTGCTAGAATATTGGGCGACGCAATGTTTTACCGGCCTCACGGGCCCAACTCAATGCAATCGAACGCTGATCTCGTCATCCTGAATATTGGCCAGCTCGTTACGTGCAGCTCGGACGGAAAGCCGAAGCGCGGTGTTGCAATGCGCGATGTCGGGATCGTAGAGGATGCGGGTGTTGCCTGCATTGAAGGAAAGATCGCCGCGTTTGGCCGGTCGAAGGATGTTGCCGCGGCATTTGTCTCAAGTGAATCGATAGATGCCGACGGAAAGGTGGTGACGCCCGGTTTTGTCGATCCGCACACGCATATTGTTTTTGCGGGAAACCGGCTTGATGAATTTGAGCTGAAGATAGAAGGTGCCGACTATCTCGATATACTGAAACAGGGCGGCGGGATCATCTCGACCGTGCGGCGAACGCGTGAGGCGTCGCTCGAGGACCTTGTTGAACACGGCATTTCGCGGCTCGACAAGATGCTTGCGTGCGGCACGACGACGGCGGAGATCAAGACTGGTTACGGCCTCGATCCGGCGACCGAACTGAAGATGCTTGCGGCGATCGGCGAACTGGACCTGGGTCATCCGATAGATATTGTTCCAACGCTTTTGGCCGCCCACGCCTTTCCGCCGGAGTTCGCCGATGATAACGACGGCTACGTTGACCTGATATGCGGCGAGATACTGCCGCGGGCTTGGGATTGGTACACGAGATCGCATTTTTGCGAGGAACGAAGGCCGATCTTTGCGGATGTTTTCTGTGAGCGGAATGCGTTTGACCTGAGGCAGTCCGAACGAATACTAAAAACCGCCAAGGCATTGTGGTTCGGGCTTAAGGCACATGCCGATGAGTTTACAAACCTCGGGTGCAGCCGTTTGGCGATAGAGCTTGGTGCGGTCTCGATAGATCATCTGGACACCATTTCCGACGATGAGATCAAGCTCCTTGCCGCATCCGAAACGGTTGGCGTCGTCACACCGACGGTCAACTTCAATCTCGGCAGCACTCATTTTGCCGATGCGCGGAAATTGATCGATTCAGGCTGTGCGGTTGCCATTTCGACCGATTACAATCCCGGCTCTGCCCCGTGCCCGTCGCAGCCGATGACGATGGCGCTAGCCTGCCGCTATCAGAAACTGCTTCCGTCGGAGGCCCTGAACGCCGCTACGATAAACGCGGCCTTTGCCGCCGGTGCCGGGAACCGCGCAGGTTCGATACGAGAAGGAAACCAGGGCGATCTGGTGCTGTTCAACACCAGTGATTATCGCGAGATAGCGTATGAATTCGGAGCGGAAATGGCAGAGCTTGTCGTCAAGAACGGGCAAGTAGTATTTGATACGCATCAGGCCTGACCGGCAACACGATCTACAACTGATTATGCAAACTATTGTCATTGACGGCGAGAGCCTCACGTTCGAACAGGTTCTCGCTGTTGCCTATGCCGGCCCCGGCGGGCCAAGCGTCGCATTGTCGGAACGAGCGTCAGAAAATGTGAACCGGGCGGCCGCCGCGGTCGATACGCTGTTGGAACGCGGTGAGATCGCTTACGGGATAACGACGGGCTTCGGAGCGTTCAAGAACAAGATCATCAGCCGCGGCGAGGTCGAAGAACTCCAGCGCAACATTGTCGTCAGCCACGCTGTCGGCGTTGGCAAGCCATTCGATATCCCTACGGTGCGGGCCATAATGCTCATCCGTGCAAATACGCTTGCCCGCGGGTTTTCCGGTATCCGGCTAACTACGCTTGAACTGATCCTCGAATGCCTGAACCGCGGCGTGCATCCGGTGATTCCCGAAAAAGGCAGCCTCGGGGCAAGCGGCGATCTTGCTCCGCTCGCCCATTTTGCGTGCGTCCTGATCGGAGAAGGAGAGGCCGAGTTCAACGGTGAGATACTGCCCGGCGCCGAGGCCCTTTCAAAGGCCGGCCTGTCTCCGGTCGTTCTGAAGGCGAAAGAGGGCCTGGCTTTGACGAACGGAACGACCGTCATGACGGCCGTGGGGCTGCTTGAGACCGCGCGGGCGATGAGATTGGCAGAGCTTGCGGATGTTGCGGGCTGCTTGAGTTTGGAAGCGTTGAACGGTACGGTCACCGCATTTGACGACCGTATCCATCAGCTCAGGCCGCATCCACGCCAGATCGAATGTGCCCGCAATCTTAGGAACATTTTGGAAGGCAGCGAAATGGTACGCGGGTTCGATCCGACAAATGTTCAGGATGCATACACGCTTCGCTGCATGCCGCAAGTTCACGGCGCATGCCGCGATGCGGTCGCGTATGCCGAGTGGCTGCTGAAATTGGAACTGAATTCGGTGACGGATAACCCGCTGATCTTCGTGTCGGGACCGCCTGAGTCAAAGGTCGGAGGGAAATCTTTGATCGAGGTCATCAGCGGCGGCAATTTTCACGGCGAACCGCTTGCGTTAGGCTTTGATTATCTGACGATCGCGTTATCGGAACTTGGAAATATATCGGAACGCCGGATCATGCGCCTTACTGATGAGGCGTCGAATGCTCATGTGCTTCCGGCATTTCTGACCGAATATGGCGGCCTAAATTCGGGGTTTATGATAGTCCAGTACACGGCGGCCTCGTTGTGCACTGAAAATAAAGTGCTTGCACATCCGGCGAGTGTTGATACGATCCCGAGTTCGGCGAATGTCGAGGACCATGTTTCGATGGGGCTGACCGCCGTATTGAAGCTAAGGCAAGTTGCGGAAAACCTTGAAAGCATTTTGGCCCTCGAACTTTTGTGTGCTGCCCAGGGAATAGATCTTCGGCGAAAACAGAGGGGAGCAGAAAATCGGTTGGGCAGAGGGACATCGCCGATTTACACCCGGCTTCGCGAGCAAATACCGTTTGTCCAACGGGACGTGTATCTAAAGCTGTATATCGATTCTGCCGCCGCGGTGGTCAGAGAATTTGTTCATGAAAGGCCGTTATAATTATATGAGAACGAAGGCGACAGCGTTATTCATGCTCTTGGCGGCGCTTCTTTTTGGGGCGGAACGCGCGGCGGGGCAGAAACGTTCGGGGCCGCCGACGCAAACGGCTGCAGAAAAGCCTGCGGGCGATTGGCGCAAGAAGATGGCCGCGATATGCATGACCGATTCAGTTCCGGTCGCGGCACGTATCCTTCATGACTACGGTGCAATCTTTGCGGCTGACCGGTCCGTCACGCCGCCGCCGGTCTGTATCTTTTCTACGGGATCGGAGGTGACCGCGTTTCAGTCAAGCGTGAAAACCCGCAGGGAAACGATCGGCGATGTCGAAATCGAACTTCAAGCAGCGGCAATGGTTTCGTTGCTTACCGCCATCGAAAAGGCATCGGAACGCGGGCTGCGGATAAGCCCGCGGGGCGGTGCGACTGCCGGAAAACGGAGCTTTGCCGATACGCTTCGGCTGTGGAATTCCCGCTTTATTCCGGCACTGGATCATTGGGTCGCACGCGGGCGCATCAAAATGAAAGATGCCGACGCCGCCCGCCTGATGCCGGTGATCGAGCAAACTGAGCAGGTGCTTGCGTGGGAAACAGAAGGCCTTTTCTTCAGCACGGGCAAGGACCGGTCGATATTGACCTCGGTGGCCGCAACCGGAACGTCGCAGCATCTCTCGATGCTTGCTCTTGATGTGGCTGAGTTTGGAAATTCCAGCGTTCGGCGGATATTGAATGACAACGGCTGGTACCAGACTGTGGCCGACGATTCGCCGCATTTCACCTATCTCGGCTTGGCGGAGGCCGACCTGCCCGCTCGCGGACTGCGGCTTGTGGCGCGCGGAGGATTTAGCTATTGGGTCCCAGAATTATGACAGAACATTCTATTGATCGGACATTTTGGACCGCTGCGCTGATGGCTGCCGCGGCGGCGATCGCGGGCTGCTATTCACCACCCGAAGCCCGAAACTCCGGCCCCGAGACCAACTATTCATCAAACCGTACGAACACCGATCGGACGCCTTTGACAACTAACTCGAATATGTCGAACGAAAATACGAAGGCTGAGGACAAAACCGGATTTGCCGCAAATCTCCCTGACGGTTTTGCACAGCCGAAAGACAGCGTTGAGAAAACGCTGCTCCGGGAATATGGAGCGATGTTCGTCGCTCAGGGCGTGACCGTTCCGAGGAAGATCGTGTTCAAGGACGAAGCCGAGGTTGCGGCATTTCAATCGACTTTGCGGACCGCAAACGAAACCATCGGCGGCTTTAAGGTCGAGCTTCAGGCCGCGGCGATGGATGAACTGCGAAAGGCGATGGCCGAAGCAAAGGCTCAAGGCCTGTCGATAACTCCACGCGGCGATGATTCGGCCCGCCGAAGCTATAACGAAACCGTCAGTCTTTGGAAAAGCCGTGTCGATCCCGCGTTAAAGTATTGGGTCGCCAAAGGCAAAATGACGCAGGCAGAGGCCGATCGCGTTGCGGGGCTTTCAACTTATGAACAGGTTGAGGAAGTTCTGAAGCTGGAGGAAAAGGGAATCTACTTTGCCAAAGACCTTTCGAAATCGATAATTTATTCTGTTGCCCCGCCGGGAACCTCACAGCATTTGTCGATGCTCGCTCTTGATGTGTGCGAGAATGATAACCAGGATGTCCGATCTATCCTTGCCCGGCACAAATGGTTTCAGACCGTTGTTTCTGACCTTCCGCATTTCACATATCTTGGCGTCGAAGAAAAAGACGTGCCGTCGCTTGGTTTGAAAAAGACAACATCCGGCGGACGATCGTTTTGGGTTCCAGATATTTAAGACCTTGCTTTGTGCGTTTCGTCTTTTGGTTCGCGGTTTTCATGTTGGCGAAGCCGGCCTTACGCGAAAACTCACGAAATAAGAACTCAATACGGGAAGGCGGCTAACTTGCATATACCCGATTCATCCAAAGCTTGGCGCGAACTTTACTAGCATTGTTGATGGTCTTCAATTATCATCAACTTCAGATGGACCTGTTTTTAATCTATCGTAATTAAGAGAGGATCTCTGCCTTGCATCCGACCGACATCTCAAACCCCGAATATTTTCACAAAGTTGTTGACTGTCAATACGCTTGTCCGGCGCATACGCCTGTGCCGGAGTATATCCGCTTGATCGCCGAGGGCAAATATACCGAGGCGTATATGATCAACTGGGATTCGAATGTCTTTCCCGGCATTTTGGGACGGACATGCGACCGGCCGTGCGAACCGGCATGCCGGCGCGGGCGGATCGACGAAGAGCCTGTCGCGATCTGCCGCTTGAAACGCGTCGCGGCCGACAATCGCGGCGACGTTCAGCCGCTGATGCCCAAAGGGCCGTTCAAATCGAACGGAAAGCGCATCGCCTTGATAGGGGCCGGGCCGGCTTCGCTGACGGTTGCGCGCGATCTTGCACCGCTTGGGTACGAGATCGACCTTTTCGATGAGCAATACAAAGGCGGCGGGTTTATGCTTTCGCAGATACCGGCTTTTCGGCTGCCGGAAAGGGTTTTGGATGAAGAGGTCAACTACATTCTCGACCTCGGGATCAAGACGCATTTTAAACATTATGTCGAAAGCTTGAAGTGGGTGCTCGATCAGGGTTACGACGCCGTGTTTGTCGGTACGGGCGCGCCGCGGGGACGCGAATTAAAAATTCCGGGCCGCGAAGAAGGCGGTGCGAATATACACATCGGCATCAACTGGCTCGGCTCTGTGGCGTTTGAGCATACGAACAAGATCGGCAAAACCGTCATCGTACTCGGCGGCGGAAATACGGCGATGGACTGCTGCCGAACGGCCCGACGGCTCGGCGGCGAAGATGTAAAGGTCATCGTCCGCTCGCCGTTCGAGACCATGAAGGCCAGCCCGTGGGAAAAAGAAGACGCCCAGCACGAAGACATCCCGATAATCGACAACCACGTCCCGAAATCGTTCGTGATCGAGGAAGTTTCAACGCAGAGACGCGGAGACGCAGAGGCAGAAACACGACCGGTAGGGAGTGTGCCGGATGCCGTTGGTGTCAGTAGCCCGCACGTAAGTAAGGGTTCAACGTCCGACACCGCAAACGAATCGATACCGAAGTATCGGCTGACAGGAGTGATGTTCGAAAAGGTAACGCCTGTTTATGACGAGAACGGCAAACGCTCGCTTGTCCCGACGGGCGAGCCTGAAGTGTTTTATCCCGCTGACGATGTGCTTGTCGCCATCGGCCAGGAGAACGCATTTCCGTGGATCGAACGCAATATCGGCGTCGATTTCGACAAATGGGAAATGCCGGTCGTCGATAAGACAACCTTCCAATCGACGCATCCGAAGGTCTTCTTCGGCGGCGATGCGGCGTTCGGGCCGGAGAATGTTATCACCGCCGTCGCCCACGGCCACCAGGCGGCTATCTCGATCGATCTGCTTTGCAAAGGCGAGAACGTTCTCACAAACCGGCCGCCGCCGCATGTCAATCTGATGTCGATGAAAATGGGCATCCACGAATGGGCATACGACAGCAAGATAGACGAATACGACCGCCTCATCGTGCCGCAGGCGCCGAAAACGAAAACTCTTATCAACCGCAAACAGGAGGTCGAGCTCGGTTTCGATCCGCTTGCGGGTTACGAAGAGGCGATGCGCTGTCTCAATTGCGACGTGCAGACCGTTTTCTATGCGCCGAAATGCATCGAATGCGATGCCTGCGTCGATATCTGCCCAACAAGCTGCATCTCATTCATCCCCGACGGCGACGAGGCCGATCTCCGCAGCCGCACAAAGGTCCCGGCCCTCAATCTCAAACAAGACATCTACGTCCAGGACGGCCTGAAAACCGCCCGCGTAATGGTCAAAGACGAAGACGTCTGCCTCCACTGCGGCCTCTGCGCGGAACGCTGCCCCACCGCCGCCTGGGACATGCAGGCGTTCTGGTACAACGTAACCAAAGCCGGCGAAGTAAAATACGGCCCAACCGTGGTCGGCAATCTCGTCCAGATTCAGAGGCACTCGAGCGGATCAATATAGGCTGGGGCTTTTCGTTGGAGATTCTTGGAACGTTATTTTCGAAATCAGTTATTCGGGTGGCGGATCTTATGAAATTTAAATTGACGTCGAGTCTCAGAGGACAATCTGATGAAGTCTTGCTTAAAAAATTAAAAAGATGTGCTGAGTTGCTCGGACAAGACACCATAACGAAGGCAGATTACGATAAAATGGGGGAAGGAAGCTCAGAGACATATAGAGCAAGATTTGGCAGTTGGGCGGAGGCGTTGAAACGAGCGGGATTACGATCCAGCCACTACTACAAGAGGGGAATATCTGACGACGAACTTCTCGAGAATATTAAATCTGTATGGATTACTATCGGCAAACAACCTAGCTATCGAGAGGTCAAATGGCCTTTGTCTCAATTTTCAACGTACCTTTATGAGAAGAGGTTTGGCTCTTGGACTAAGGCTCTTCAAAAATTTGTTGATTGGGTAAATGCCGATGATCCCCATTCTCGAGCAACTCAGGTACATACTTTAGAAATAACAAAGCAGGTTGAACGAGCCAAACGACGAACACGACGAGAAATCAACGGAAGGCAGCGATTTCGGATTATGGTCAGGGATGGTTTTAGATGTCGAAAATGCGGTAGAAGTCCGCTGACTAAGGTGGGTGTAGAACTGCACGTCGACCACGTTTTGCCGTGGTCAAAGGGTGGTGAGACGGTTGACGAGAATCTTGAAACAAAATGTATGAAATGTAACTTAGGAAAAGGAAATGCCTTTGACCTTTAGCTTTAGCTAGGCAAGACCTATCTAGTCGACCTTATTGTTTTGAGGAAGAAGAGCACAGAGTAATATTTCAGGGACGCCACCGCCGCAAGGGACATGCAATAGTTCTGGTACAACATAACCAAAGCCGACGGCTCCAAATACGGCCGCACCGTCGTCGGCAATCTCGTCCAGATCGAAAGGAATGGTGCTGGTTGATCCTCGTTATATAATGAAAATATGAATGACGAAGCCCTACTAAATCGAATAACGCTAGATCCGAAAGTGATGATGGGAAAACCCGTTATTAGGGGAACTCGCTTAACGGTCGAATTCATCGTCAATCTCCTCGCGCACGGAGGGACAATGAAAGAGATCGTCGATGAGTACGAAGGCCTGACGCCCGAAGACATCCAAGCGTGCCTACTCTGTACTAGTCAAGATTTAATCTGACATTCTTAACTTGAATTAGGATGGGGCATGCCCCATCCTAATTCAAAGGCAGTAATAGAGGAGAATGTTAGAGATGAACATACAACAGAAGATAATCAAGAA
>JADLDC010000383.1 GCA_020846885.1 Acidobacteriota bacterium
ATGGATTGATGCCGCCGCCGCCGTATGAGTTGGTCGATAATGATCAGACTTGGCTTACCGAAACGGACCTCGTCTTTATCGATCCTGTCGGCACCGGCTATTCACGTGCAACGAAAGCCGAATTTGCGAGCAAATTCTTTGGTGTGAACGGCGATATTCAATCTGTCGGCGAGTTCATCCGAATGTACCTGAGCCGAAACGAACGCTGGTTGTCGCCGCTCTATCTGGTGGGCGAAAGTTACGGCACAACGCGTGCCTCGGGCCTTTCCAACTTTTTGTTCGAACACGGCGTTGGACTGAACGGGATCCTGCTGATCTCAACGGTGATGAATTTCCAGACCATCAGATTCGCCGATAATAACGATCTGCCGCTGGTGCTTATCTTGCCGTCATACGCAACGACGGCGTGGTACCACAAACGCCTATCACCGCAGATGCAGGCCAAATCGGTCGCGCAGGTCGCTGAGGAGGCCAGAAAATTTGCCGGAACTGAGTATATGCCCGCAATGCTGCGGATAGACTCGCTGTCGGCTTCGGAACGATCCGCTCTTGCCTCAAAATTCAGTTCTCTGACCGGTTTGAGCACGGATTTTATTGAACGCAACAATTTCCGCGTTGAATTGGACGAATTCAACAAAGAGCTTCTTCGCTCTGAACGGCGTTCGACCGGCCGCCTCGACAGCCGCTTTAAGGGCATCGACCGCGACGCCGCCGGCGAAGGCCCGGACACCGACCCTAGCATGTCCGCCATACGGCCGCCGTACACTTCGGCGTTCAACAGCTATATTCGCGAAGAACTTGGCTATAAATCGGATCTCGAATACTACATCCTCGGCGGCGGTGTTACGTCGCCGTGGAACTGGAACACCACGACCGGCTATGCTGACACCAGCATTCCGCTAAAGAACGCCATGGCCAAGAATCCCTATATGAAGGTCTTTATGGCCCAGGGATATTACGACATGGCAACGCCGTTCTATGCGGCCGAATACACTATTTCAGCGATGAACCTTGACCCGCAGCTTCGCAAGAATGTCTCGGTCGAGTACTACGAGTCAGGGCATATGATGTATATCGAGAAAAATTCGCTCAAGAAATTGAAAGACGACGCGGCGGCATTTATCCAGATGTCGCAGCGCCGCTAGAAATATGTCCAACAAACTTCAGTTTGTTGTTCTTGCTGCTCGCGTTCGGGATGTGAAGATAAGAGCAACAAACTGAAGTTTGTTGGACCGTATCGGTGTCAGAAGAAAACAGTGACACGCTTGGGCATATCGACGCGAAGAACAGACTCCTGATCGAACTTTTTTATATACGCCGCACGGACCTCTTCGAGTTTCGCGCGGCTTTTCTTTTTTGATCTTGATGAATAGAGTACGATCAGGACCTCGCTTGGCTCTAAAATGATCCGCCCGCCGGCTTCTCGGTATTGGCCGAACCCGTGGAGAACGGTAAATCCTTCAGGAAAACGCGGCGTAACAATATCGGCAAGAAAGGCTCTCCATTCTTCCTCGGACACGATAGTTCCGTCTGCCTTTGACCGGCCAAAGTACAACTCTGTTCGGTAATATCTCTCCGCCTTCGCCGCGGCTGGTGACGGTGTGCTGCCGGCCGTCTGCGCCGGCAAGCTACCGGATAGTAGAAATACCAAAAAAAGCAGCAGGGCCGTTTTTCGCATCGCTCGCATCACATTGGTCTCAACTGTGTTTCCCGCGCCCGGCCAGCAGATCGACGGCATGGCCAAGAACTGGCTTAACGACCTCAAAGCATTCGGAAACTGCTTTTGGCGAGCCGGGCATATTAATTATCAAAACGCGGCCGCGGCTTCCGCAAACGGCACGCGACAGCATTGCCATCGGAGCTTTTGCCGCCGTCTCCCGCCGCATCGCTTCGGCAAGGCCGGGCGCCTCGCGGTCGATCACGGCAAGAGTAGCTTCGGGCGTGTTGTCGCGGGGCGAGAAACCTGTTCCGCCCGTCGTGATTATCAGGTTCACGTCGTCGCGGTCTGAGTTTCTGATCAACGCATCCTTTATGTCATTTAGGTCGTCGGAAACGATCAGCTTCTCGTGAACCTCAGCCTTTATTCCAAGAAGCAGGCCGATCAGCGTCACACCGGACACATCATCGTTCTCGTGCCGCGTGTCGCTTATGCTGATGACAAGCGCCTTTATCGGTGTTTGGGCCATCGGTGGAGTCAGTTTACCGTCGATTCGATCTTTTCGAGGTTTCTCATCCGCTTACTATAGATCACACTGAGCAGAACGCCGAACACGACCAGCAGCATTCCCGCGAATGAGCCTGGAGTTTGCGTTTCGCCAAACCAGAATGAACCAACGAACAGCGCATAGATCAGGCCGGTATAATTGACGATAGCAACGCCCGCGACCGGCTCCTTTTGCAATGCGCTCGTCAAAAATATCTGTCCGAGCTGCGAGAATACGGCGATCAGGAACAGGTACATCCAATCCCAGCCCACGGGCGTGCGCCAGGTAAAGAATAGCGCGATGGATCCCGCAATAGCGCCGGTCAATTGAAAATGCAGAACGACCGTCAACGGGTGCTCCTTTCCGCGAAGGCTGCGTACAAGATTATAAGCCATGCCCGAGCAGAACGCGGAAATAACACCCAACGTCAAAAAGAGCAGCGACGTCTGAGGGTCGAATTCTTCGATCAGAAGAACACCCGAAAAGGCGATCGCATAAAACAGGCACTGCCGGTTTCTCACCCGTTCACCCAGGACGAAGATCGCGATCACGCTGGTGAAGATGGGCGAAAGATACTGGATCGTCATCGCCGAGGCAAGCGGAATGTTCTGGAGCGTTGTAAAAAATAGAAAAAGCGCGGTCGTACCAAAGAATCCGCGTAAGAAAAGCATCTTTCGGTTTGAGCCTTTCCAGTCCGCTCCAGCACGATGGAGGCCGACAAAGCAGAACACCGAAGCGATGGAACAGCGGAAGAACACGACCTCCATCGCCGGTATGTGCGAAACCTGTTTTACGAGAATATTAGCCAGCGAGAACGCAAGCGTCGAAAGGAACATCGCCCGCACGCCTGCGGTCAGGAATGAATTCTCGCTATTCAACGGAGGATGTTTTTGATGAATCGGAACAGCCACAGTCGTTCGCGCACCGAGACTTTGTAGAGAAAGCTCGCGACTTGCGGTAAAAGGCCATTCCGGCGTAGCCGATCGCCCCTAACACAACCAAAAAAGCGATGAACTCCTGCCAACCAAACATTTGTACTCCAATCGATTCACGCCGCAATTACGCACTTTTCTCTGGTCCCTTCGTGTCTTCCCTTTGCGGCCTTTGTGTTAAGACGCTCGCAGGAACATTCACCTAAACCCAAGAAGCAAACCGCCCTGATACGTCACCAATGCTCCAATATATGCCAAAGCGGTCATATAACCTATCATGAACAGCGGCCACCTCCACGAATTTGTTTCGCGGCGGACTATGGCGATCGTTGACATGCACTGCATCGCCAGCACAAAGAACACCATTAGGCTGAGCGCCGTCAGCGGCGTCCAAACTATATTTCCGTTTTGGTCTTTTGCACTTCTGACCGCGTCGATCAACGTTTGCGATTTTTCATCTTCGTCCTTTCCGACGTTGTAGATAATGCTGAGTGTCGATACCAAAACCTCGCGGGCGGCAAAACTCGCGATCAGGGCGACGCCGATCTTCCAATCATACCCAAGCGGGCGAATGACCGGCTCGATCGCATGCCCCAAACGTCCGGCAAAGCTGTTCTGTAACTGCTGGCTCTCAGTGAGTACCACCTGCTCCGTCGTATCGCCATCGGACGAAACAGCCGGTTGTGTCTCGCGCGGGAAATACATCAACGCCCAAAGCACGATCGAGATCGCAAGAATGACCGTGCCCGCACGCTTTATGAACAGCCACGCCCGCGTGAACATATTCTGTAAGATCGTCCGCACGTTCGGCATTCTGTAAGGCGGCAATTCCATCAGAAAAGGTGCCGTTTCGGCCTTCAGGATCGTGCGCTTTAACAAGAATGCGACCACGACCGCGACCGATATTCCGAGCATGTACATCGCCAGCATCAGAACGGCGCCCAGTGAGATAAAACCGAATACGGTCTGCCCCGCAAAAAATGCGCCGATCATCAGCGTGTAAACCGGCAGCCGCGCCGAACAGCTCATCAGCGGCGCGATCATGATCGTTGCAAAACGGTCGCGCGAATTCTCGATCGTCCGCGTCGCCATGATGCCCGGAATTGCGCACGCAAAGCTGCTCATCAAGGGCAG
>JADLDC010000384.1 GCA_020846885.1 Acidobacteriota bacterium
CCGAAAGCCTTTCCTTGAATGAAGCCAGCATTGGAACTTTTGTAGCTAGGGCACGGGCTGAATTCATGAGGTTTTACGGAAAGATCGGGAGAGATGTGTTATGAACGAAAAGTGTTTTGAACAAGGCACGATACAGGCCTATATCGACGGCGAGGCCACGCCGGCACTTTCGTTCGAGATAGCGGCCCACGCGGCGGTGTGCGATAACTGCGCGGCTTTGATCGCTCAGGCCGAAGAAGAAAGTGCTCAGGTGTTCGCAATGCTTGATCGTGAGATGGACACGCTGGTCCCGACACAGCGGCTCTGGAACAATATCAGCGCGGCTCTGGCCGAAGAGAAACAACAGATTTCATTTTGGGACAGGATACGCGGCGGTATTTTCACTGCCTTTGCAAGCCCTTCCATCGCGGTAGCGGCAAGTATTTTACTCTTGTTCAGCATCTTCGCTACCGTCTGGACGCTGCGAGACCCGGCCAGTGGTGAGAGCGGGCCGATCGCTGCCTTAGGCCCGATCGCTGCTTCGTCACAACCGGCGGCGCAGAACGGTCCGGCGCCCCCGAACCCAGCCGCCGTCACGGTTTCTTCCAAGAGCGACGATACCGGTATCACCGAGACGAACTACCGGCCGGAGACGATCAAGGAGATGGTTAGGACAGCCGACTATCGGCCGCGTCGTCAAACTGTCCGTGCCGAGCCTGCCGTTGTCATTGAAACGGCCGCGGCGGATCAGTATATCGCCGGCGAAGAAAGCTATATTCGTACGATAGCAAGCCTCAAACAAAGCGCTGACGCCCGAAAGGATATGGTCATGAGCCCGTCAACGCGCGTTGCCTTTGAGCGTGACCTTGCGGTCGTTGACGATTCGATAGATAAGATGAAACAAGTGGTCCGAAAAGACCCAAAGAACCAAGCCGCCAAGCAGGTACTTTACTCTTCGTATCAAAACAAGATCGATCTGCTGAATTCGGTCGTTGAGCGAGGAGAACTCATGGCCAGCCTGCAGTAAAGGCCGAGCCTTTAAATTTAGGTAGATGCAAGTTGTAGTTTCAAAATTCGTGTTAGCGACGGTACTCCTGTGTTCCGCCGTGGCCCTTACGCCGGCACAGGTTCCTGTCGTAAAACCGCCAAAAGCTGAGCCGCCCGCATCGCCCAAACGCACCGGACATCCGAGATTTCCCGCCGAACCGCCGGAACAGCCAATAGATCGGCGCGGCACAAATGAAAGGGCGATCGCCGTCGATCCTGATGTGAATGTGCAAATACCGTGTATTTCACAAGCTCACGTCCGCATAAACGGCTGGAAACGCGATGAGGTGCGAGTATTCGTCCGTGATGGTTCGAATATAGGCTTTAAGGTCCATGAAAAAGATCCAAAGTCGGACAAGCCTGTGTGGGTGGTCGTCCGCAGCGTACCCGGCACTGCTCCGACGCCGGATTGCATCTCGGGCGAACGTATCGATATAGAAGTACCGTTTGGAGCAAGCCTTAAGCTAAGCGGCCGCGAGATCGACACGCGCATCGACTCCGTCAAAAAAGTTGAGATACAGAGCATCGGCGGGAATGTCAGCCTTCGCAATGTTTCCGGCGGGATATCGGCCGAGACCTTTGAAGGCGATGTGACGGTTGAGAATTCGAGCGGCCAGATCGCTCTGAAGACGAGCACCGGCAACATCGTCGCATTCGGGGTCACGCCCGGGCAGGTCGGCGATCTGTTCAAGGCCAGCACTTCAAACGGGCTGATCACGCTTCAAAACGTCGATCACAGGCAGATATACGCAAATTCGGTAACCGGTGACCTTCTGTTCGACGGAAAATTTCTTCCCGGCGGGATCTATACGTTTAAAACCTCGGACGGAGCCATACGCCTTGTGCTCCCCAATGCCCCGTCGTTCCGAATGGTGGCCTGGTATGGTTTTGGAATGTTAGATCAAGAGTTTCCAATGAAGACCATTACAAGCGATGTGACCCCGGGCGGCAAACGCCTGATCGCATCCGTAGGCGAAGGTGACGCGACCGTCAATCTCACCACAACACGAGGCAAGATCTCGATCACGAAACAGGCCGCCGAAAAACCCTAAAATTCTACCAGGTTCTTCCCGGTCCGCTGTTCGAAAAGGACGGCCAGGGCGGGGGCTTCCTCTGTGCTTTCGTCACGGATCATCCGTTCAACGCGCCACATTGGGATAAAGTAGTCGCTCATTGGCAGGAACGGCTCATTATTTGCTATCGACCTGCACCAATCATCGAAGTATGAAAGGTCGATCGCCCTGACAAAAACCCCGGCAGGTGTCAGTTCCTGCAGCAACCCGAGCAATTTCTCACGCGGCGAATGAAGCACCAATATTACGCTGTCACCAGTTTCAATTTTCATGATAACTCCCGATCCACTTCCATTCTAGAACCCGGACGGTTCTATCGGCTAGCGGACATTCCGTGTTTTGATCAACTTTCTCCCGATTCTGATTTTCGCGGCGACTATTCTAAAATCAAAGTATCTAAATTGAATTCCGTAAGCAGCCATTTGGCCCGATGCACATTTCAAAGGTCGAACTCGAAAACTTTAAGTCGTACGCAAACTCTTCATTCGAGTTTGGCCGCGGCACGACATCGATCACCGGTGCGAACGGTGCCGGTAAGACCTCGATCATCGAAGCGATCGCGTGGACCATTTTCGATACTCTCGATTACAAAAAAGAAGACATCGTTCGGCGCGGTGCAAAGAAAGGTTCGGCACGCGTAACCTTTGAAAGCGGGATCGATGAACGCGAATATACCGTGTATCGCGACACGGGCCAGGGTTATTACGTTTACGATCCGCAGCTAAAGGCCCGCATCGCGGATAAAAAGGAAGAGGTAACAAGATTTCTCTGGCAGCATCTGGGGATCGAACCCGGCACTGATCTTGAGCTGCTCTTCCGCCATGCGATCGGCGTTCCGCAAGGTACCTTCACTTCGATCTTCCTCGCAACGGCCGCCGAACGAAAGAAGACGTTCGACGGGCTGCTAAAGGTTGAGGAATACCGACGCAGTTCGGATGAACTATTGAAAACCGTGCGGTTCGTCGAACAGCAGATACACGCCGTCAATATCCGTATCGCTCGGGCCGAAGGCGAGACGGCACAGATCGAGGGATTGGAAAAAGAGCTGAAGGATCTAAACGTCCAGGCTGCGGACCTGAGCGGAAAGCTTGAACAGTTAAAGAGCGTCGCTGAAGACCTTCGGCAAAGACTTGTAAAGCTTGATCAAGCCGAAGCCCGATCGGCCGCACTGCGCGCCGATTCTGATCGAACATCAGGTGAACTGGCCCGTGCAAAGATCATTCTTGATCATGCCGAGGCGGAAGCTGTTCATTCGCGAGAAGCGGCAAAGATCATCGCGGAAGTAAGGGACGATGCCGACAAACATCAGGCCGCCCTCGGCCGTATGAAGGAACTGGAGCGCGAACGCACCGAACGGCAGCTATTGCGGGATGAACTTGCGAAAATAGAATCAGCGCTAACATCAGTTAACGCGGAGATCAAGCATCTTGTCCAGGACATTGAAAAGATACAACAGGCAAATGCTGAGATCGGATCGCTGAAAGGTCTCGCGGCCGAACAGGACCGGTTGGAACATGAGCTCGCCGCACGGCGGCTCCAGCTTACGAACGCCGAACGGGCGGACGGACGGCTAAAAGGCGTCGAGGAACGGCTGGCCGAGCTTCGTGATGCATATCGCGGCGCTTCCGCGCACATTGCGGAAGCCCGCGAAAAAGCCGCCGCGGCCGCCGAATTATCGGTACTCGAAAGCCGCGGGGCTGAGATAGTTCGTGAACTCGCGAGAACGAGTGCCGCCCTCGAACGCGACGAGCGGTTCCAGAAAGAAGTAAAGAACGGCCTGTGCCCCATTCTCTCTGCAAAATGCCTGAACCTAAGGGAAGGCGAGACGCTCGAGAATTTCATTTCGAGCCAGTTTGGCGAACTGCGTACGCAGATCGCCGCTTTGAAAACCGAGCAGGCCAAAACCTCTGAGGCGATCAACGCCGCCCGCGAGTCCGAGCTTACCGGAGCCCAGGTCCCAGTGTTGGAACGACGGCTGAGCGAGATACGGGACGAAGGCGAACGGTTAAAGGGGCAGAAGATAGAATTGGAAACTGACTCCAAAGACCTGATATCTATCCGCAATGACGTTGTTCGCCTCGAAGGGGAGTTAAAGAAATTGGGTAACCCGCTTGCAAAGATACAGGTCCTTGAGCGCGACGCCCACCGCGAGGGAGCGGTCCGCGACCGGATATCCGCCGGCGAACGCAACACCGAACGGCTCGAGAGCGATCGCCGCATCACGATCGAGAAACTGGAAAATTTTAAGGACCTGGATGTGCTTTTGGCCGAAGCGAACAATGTGCGCGATCAGACGGCTGACTCGTACCGGAAGTTCCTCGCTAATGAGGCCGCGGCCGGACAGGAAGAGCAAAAGCAGGCCGCATACTCGGAGGCAAAGACGGCCTTCACAAATATCGGAGAAGCATCGGCCGCCGCGGAAAAAGCCGCAGCCGCGGCCGAGGCCGAGTATGATCGGGAGCTGCATCTAACCGAACGGGCATCGTTTCTAGATGTTCAGCGGCGGCAGGCCGAGGCCGAAGTGACGTTTGATTCCGCGAACCGGCGGATATCCGAAATGGCCGCTGCGATCGAGCGGCTCTATGAGGTCCGGCGGGCAATGCGGGAGGAGTTCCACGAACGAGAACGCCTAAAGAAGGTTGCGGAGACGACCGACTTCATTCGTTCAACCCTTCGCGAGGCGGCGCCGCTGGTTGCAAGGAACTATGTCCATCATGTCTCGCGCGAGGCCAATCAATTGTTTCGTGAGATCCGCGGCGACGCAGAATGTTCGCTTAAATGGACCGACGATTACGGCATTCAGCTTGAAGAAGAGGGCCACGGACGGCCTTTCCAGAGCCTTTCAGGGGGCGAACAGATGGCCGCCGCGCTTGCTGTACGGCTCGCACTGCTCAAACAGCTTTCCGATATACATATCGCCTTCTTTGACGAGCCGACCACGAACATGGACGCCGAACGCCGTGAGAACCTGGCAGCACAGATCGGCAATATCAGCCACTTCGACCAGTTGTTCGTCATCTCGCATGACGATACATTTGATGGGTATCTGGACAACGAATTGAGGATCAGGCCCGAGACCGAACATTGACACGGAAAGCTTTGCGAACATGAAGCAGGTAACTATTGTTAGCGACGGGTCGAGCCTAGGCAACGGGAAGGGAAGCCCGCGGGCCGCGGCGGTTGCCGTGCTCGGATTCCAGGGATACTGGAAGGCGGTCGGCGAATATCTCGGCAGTGCGACGAATCAGCAGGCTGAGATCGCCGCGGCCGCGATAGGCCTTGAGAACCTCAAAGAACCATGCCGCGTTCGTCTGCTGTCTGATTCGCGGTATGTGGTCGAGACAATGGGCGGAACCTGGAAGCGAAAGACAAATCATGACTGGTGGCGGCGACTGGAAAATGCCGCCGCCCGCCATCAGGTCGAATGGGAATGGATCAAAGGCCACGCTGGGCATGTTGTACAGGAGATCGCCGATAAAGCTGCCCGCAAGATCGCCGCTTCCGGCGAGGTTGATACCGCCGTGCTGGACGACCTGGTCGCGGACCTGGGCGTTGTTGAGATATAGCTTGAAAAGCGTGAAATTGAAATTCCTGCACACACTCGGATCGTTCTGCGGCCGCTGCTTCATTGTTGGCCGACAGTGTTCGAGCGCGCACGCGGCCCGCGTCGCCTTTTTTTTTGTACTGATCCTCTGTTCCGGCGCTGCCTTATTCGCTCAACGCGGGAGCCAGGGCTGGATCTGGCAGAACCCGCTTCCGCAGGGCAATTCGCTGCTTTCGATCCATTTTGCAAAGGACAAGCTGAATGGCTTTGCGGTAGGTGCTGACAATACTATCCTTCACACGCAGGATGGCGGGTTCACGTGGGAATCGCAAGCGGGCCCGGCGGACGTTTCACTTTCGGATGTATTCGTTATCGACCGGAAAAACGCCGTCGTTGTCGGCACGCGCGGAACTATCATTGTGACCGAGAACGGCGGTTCAGAGTGGCGCCGGGCACAGGCCGAAGTAAAGGATCATCTTTATGGCGTGACATTCGCCGGCGAAAAGCCAATGATCGGCTGGGCCGCGGGTACCTACGGCCGGATCCTGAAAACCGTGGATGAAGGCCGGACCTGGTCGGTACTTAAGACCACCGTCACGGATCATCTAATGAAGATCACAGCGTACGACGCAAGCCATATAGCGGCCGCCGGGGCCAATGGGGCTGTAGCGATCTCAACCGACGGCGGTGAAAATTGGCAGGTTTCGCGGCCGTGCGGCAATGTGACAATGTCTGGGGCGAGGTTTATCGACCCCGAGACAATAATAGCTGTGGGCTACGGCGGCTGTGTCGCCCGCAGCACGGACGGCAGCGTAAGCTGGGAAAGGCCCGACCTATTCAGCCGGCCTGATCTTCTCTCACTCGCGTTTTCAGATAGCCGGTCGGGTTCGATGACGGACTCCAACGGCCTTGTATGGATCACTGGCGACGGCGGCAGGACGTGGCTTCCATTCAATGTAAGAACCAGCCCGCGTTTGTCCGCAAACTACTTTGCCGACCGCTTCACCGGCTGGGCCGTTGGGCCGGACGGTTTGATCGTCCGGACTGACGATGCAGGATATACGTGGCAGAGGCTGACCGGCGGCGGCCGCGAGGACATCAACGACTTGCTCTTTTTCGATGACGAATACGGTGTGGCTGCCGGTGCTCGCGGCCGCATCTGGATCACGAACGACGCCGGTTCTACCTGGCTGCCCGTCGCCGCGGATACGGCGGCCAATCTTAACGCTATTCACTTTATCAGCGCCGACCGCGGCTGGATCGTAGGCGACGACGGAGCCGTACTTCGAACTATCAACGGCGGAGCCAGTTGGGGAAAAGGCGTTTCAGGCACGACGGACGATCTTCTTAGCGTGCATTTCGTCAGCGAAATGACCGGATTTGCGGTCGGTGCGAACGGACGTATCATCCGAACGCGAACAAGCGGCGCTTATTGGGAACCGGTCGAATCAGGAACTCAGAATTGGCTTGAGGACGTAAAGTTCGTCAGCTCAAAAAAAGGCGTAGCGGTGGGAGATAACGGGACGATACTCCTCACTTTGGACGGCGGCGTCACCTGGTCGCCTATACGGTCGGGCGTTTCCGAGAACATCTATGCCGTCAGCTTCTATGACCAAAGATATGGCGCGGCCGTCGGGGCGGACGGCCTTGTTCTCCGTACGACTGACGGCGGCTTGAGCTGGACGGACCTGGAATCGCCGTCGCGTGCGAACCTGTTCACCGTTGCGGCGATCGGACGCGAGCAGATCATTGCGGCCGGTGAATTGGGCACGATCCTGGTCTCGGCCGACGCCGGCAAAAGTTGGGAGGCCCAGCCCATTATAACCGGGAAAACACTGCAGGCCCTTGCCTTTCGCGGTGGGACAAACATCTGGCTCGCGGGCCGGGGCGGAGCCATCTTGAAACGTACCCGACCACTTGACCCGTACAAGTTTCCCGTCGGGCGCTCACTGTCGCCGCCGGTTCTTCGGCCATCGAGCGGCGTCAGAAAGCCGCGAATACCGGCTGCGGCTGTACCGGACGACGGAGATATCCCGGCGGCGATAATGCCCGGCAAGGAGAAACCAAACTGACCGGATCGCAATCGTGCGGCAGTTTGCTTTATTTCCGGATGGCCAACGCTATCCACTCGCCGGCCCTGGTGACCGTAGTGTTCAGGTTCTGGGGTATGGCCTGCGACACCGCACCTTCCTGCTCGGAAAGAATCCCGGAAAGGACCAGAAGGAAACGGGAACGTTCAAGAAGTCTAGGTAATATCGGAGCGATGACATCGGCCGTGAGGTTCGCGCATACAAAGTCGAACGCACCCGAGACCGCGTCGACCGGACCGGTTTGAAATGTGATCCTCCGGTCAAAGCCGTTGATCTCTGCATTTGACCGGGCGATATCGATAGCTAAGGGGTCGATATCGACCGCGGACAGCGTTGCATCCGGACCGGCCATCGACGCCGCCGCGATCGCCAGAAGGCCGGTGCCGGTGCCGACGTCGAAAAACGACATTCCGGCACAATAGTATTGATCTATTGCCGCGAGGCATAACTGCGTGGTCTCGTGGGTACCCGTGCCAAAGGCCATGTTCGGTTCAATTCGGATGATCGTCTTTTCCTCCGCGTCGACATGGTGCCACGGAGCGGCAATAATGAATCGGCCTATCGTGACCGGCTCCCAGTGCTTTTTCCATTCAGCGAGCCAATCCTGATCGGGAATGACGTCCCGGCGGATCGAAAAGTCCACATCCTCGGAAAGCCCGTTCGCACGCGCGGCAAGTTTTAATTCCGCTTCAACAACGTCATCGCCGGGCTCGGTAGAAAAATAAGCCGTGACCGTGCAAAGGCCTTCGCCCGGTTTTTCTATCAGATCGATCTGGCTGCCGATCGAATCAAGAGCGTTGAATGCAGATTCGACCGCCTCCGCATATTCCGGGGCGATCGTGGCCGAGACTGCGAACCATTCCCGAGGTTTTCCGGTCATTCGTGTACACCCATTTCGTCCAATTCGCGGCCGCTGTTGCGCCAATCCGCCACGACCTTGACGAACAGGTTAAGCCGGACCTTGCGGCCGACAATGTTCTCAAAACCAAGTCGTGCCGCCGTGCCGATCTGTTTCAGCTTTGAGCCGCCTTTTCCGATAATGATGCCTTTTTGCGACGACCGTTCAACGTAGATCGCACAAAAGATCTCGACAAAAGAAGGGTCGCTCTCATCATACTTTTCGGTGACTACGGCGGTCACATATGGTATCTCTTCACCGGTTGTCTGCAGTATCTGCTCGCGCACCATTTCGGCAATGAGCGTCCGCATCGGCTGGTCGGTGAGTTCGTCCTCCTCAAAAATCGCTTCGCCCACGGGAAGATGTTTGACAATTTGGCGAAGCAGATTATCGACCGCATCGCCTTTCAACGCGGAGACCGGAACTATCTCGGCAAATTCATGCTCCTTTGAATAACTATCGATCAGCGGCAAAAGCGTCGCCTTGTCGCGCACCTTATCGATCTTGTTCAAGACCAGCACAGCAGGTTTGCCCGATTCCTTCACCAGGTCAAGAACAAACCGGTCGCCGTTCCCTGTGGAAACACTGGCATCACGCATCAGTACGAGAAGATCGACGGACAATATAGCATCGTGAACGGCCGCCATCATCCTTCGGTTAAGAAGATAACCCGGTTTGTGAATGCCCGGTGTGTCAACAAAAACTATTTGTCCCTCAGGCAGCGTGACAACGCCCTGGATCTTGTGCCTGGTCGTCTGCGGCTTGTTCGAGACCGCGGCGATCTTTTCGCCGACGAGTTTGTTCAGAAGTGTGGATTTACCGGCATTAGGCCGCCCTATCAGGCCGACATAACCGCTGCGAAAGGTGCCATTGGACATCGATTAAAAGTTAGCAGATTCGTCCAAATTTAACCACAGAGACACGGAGCCACAGAGTTAATCCGGGTTTTCTCTGCGCACTCTGTGTCTCTGTGGTTAACCTTACTTATCTTTTACGAGCCTCGCTTTTGCGGCTATAGCCTCTTTGTGCGCTCCGCCGGGGACCGGGCCGAGTTGGATGGCCTTGTCGTAGATCGCTTCAGCGTAAGCCTTTTCGTCGTAGAACTCGTAGATCTTCGCCAATGCGACGTAAGTTAGCGAAAGCAGGGCCTTATCGGTCTTTTCAGGCGAGGTTTTCAACACGGCCTCGTAGGAGCTCTTTGCTTCCAGCAGTTTGGCCTTCAGCTGCTCGGCATCAGTGACCTCTTCCGCCGAAAGGCTGGCCACGCGGCCGAGGCTGTAATAGATACGCGGATCGCCCGGAGCCTTGTCGCGAAGCAGTTTCAGCTCAGCATTTGCCGTAGCGTACTCCTTCGCCTCGATCAATTTTTGGATCTCAAGCAGGCGGTTGGTGACCGGGTTTTCAACAATAATGCTTGTCGCCTCAGGATCTTTCTTTCGTGCCGCGCGGACAGCTTCGGCACGCTTTCTCGCTTCCGCAAACTGGCCGAGCCTGTCGGCCTCCTTCGTTCCGTCAAACGCCAGTATCATATCGCGGATCGACGAAGCAATATCAAAGCCCGAATCGGCAAATCCGTTCAGCTGCTCCGCGAAAAAGAACGAAAGAAGTGCTCCCTTTTCATAGTCCTCCGACAACCGAAGTGCGGTCTCGTCCGCCAAGGCCGCTTTTGTCCTTTCAAGCTCCTGGACCACGGCCCGTTTCTCCGGGTCTGTTTTTAGGGTGTTTATACGCTCGCGGGCCTGAGCGGTTAGGGCCTTGACTCGCGAATGCTCGGCCTCTTTTGCATCTATTGCCGCGACCAGCGACC
>JADLDC010000385.1 GCA_020846885.1 Acidobacteriota bacterium
GTAAGAAGCTGTATCAAAATCTGGAACAGCTCCAGCAGGACGCAGACGAGTGGGTCCGCCACTACAACGAAGAGCGGCCACACTCCGGCAAATATTGCTACGGCAAAACACCGATGGAAACTTTTGCTGAGTCAAAGCACCTCGCAAAAGAAAAGGAGTTGGACAACTAAAAATGGTGGTCCCACGATCCAACAAATCGTACACCCACCACTATCGACAATCTTTCAACCGTCAGATGAAGTCTTGATTAGTACACTTGCATTCCGCAGGGTCAGGTGTTTGCCCCTAACGGCAACGACACAAGCTGCGTGTAGATCGATCCTTTTGGCTGCAGCCGGCTTTCGTATATCGTGATCTGCCGAACATCGAACGCGGCCGGTCCAAAACTCGAGTCAAGGTGGCATTGTGCCAATTCCCGTGAACGCTCAGGTTCCCGAAGCCTGCCGATCGTAAGGTGCGGGGTGAATCGGCGCTTTTCGGCTTTAAGCCCGATTCGATGCAACGAGTCCTCAAGCCGGGCTGCGACCGCAGAAAGCTGACCGTCATCTTCCACGCCGATCCACAAAGTCTTCGGATCGCCTTTCGGCGGGAATCGTCCGGTTCCCGTCAATGAAAGCCGAAACGGCCCGGCCGCGGATGCTATATCCATTGCCGCTTGCCGAACTTTTTCCAACGTAGCGTCGTTTACATCACCGAGGAACTTTAAGGTCAGGTGCAATTTCTCGGGCCGTTCCCAACCAACGCGAAGCATCGGAAACGCCCGCCGGAGGCTGTCGATATACGAGGCCGTCATTTGCCGGGCCTCTTCAGAAATGTCAATCGCAATGAATATTCTCTTCATCCAATGTTTTGCGTCAGATTCTACTCGTTGCTAAACTTTGCATCAAATATGAAGCCTTTCAAGCTACTGTTGGCCGCACTGGCGCTCGTGATCCTGCTGATCTGTGTCGGGTCGTACTGGCTCTACAGTTCACTGACCACGCCCGTTAAACACGATAAGGCCGAACAGATAGTCGTCATCGAGAAGGGATCAACCCCGACTCAGATCATTTCGAGGCTCGCGTCGGAGGGAATTCTTTCCGGAGAAATCGGCCTGCGCCTTTATCTGCGTGTGTTCGGCGACCCGTCAAAGATCCAGGCCGGCGAGTATCAATTCAAATCGCCGATCTCCCCGCTCGAGGTCCTAAAGGAATTGGAGACGGGCGAGATACAAACGACAAAGCTGACCATACCCGAAGGCTTTACTCGGTTTGATATCGCAAAACGTATTGCCGCCCTTTTTCCGCAAGAGCCGCCGGTTGAGGAGAAGCAGGTACTTGCCATGATGGACGACACAGCGCTGATCCGCGACATTTCGCCCAATGCCAAAAACCTGGAAGGCTATATGTATCCGAGCACGTATAACATTCCGAAAAAGGCAACGCCGCAGGAGGTCATTAAAATAACCGTCGAACAGTTTAGGAAATTCTGGAAACCCGAATGGACCGAACAAGCACGATCGATGGGCCGCACCCCAAATGAGATCGTGACGATCGCGTCGCTGATCGAAACTGAGACCGGAGTCGAACGCGAACGCCCGATCGTCGCGGGCATCATCAACAACCGCCTCGCCAGGAATATTCCGCTCGGCATCGATCAGACAAACGTTTACATAGCAAAGATGCTCGGCAAATGGGACGGGACTATTCATAAGAGCGATCTCGAGGTCGATTCACCTTACAACACCCGCACCAAGACAGGGCTGCCGCCGGGCCCGATCTCGTCCGTTACCGAAAGCTCGATCCGTGCTGCGTTGAATCCCGAGCAGAATGATTATCTATTCTATGTCCGCAACGTCGATCTCAATGACGGTTCGCATTGGTTTTATGCGTCCGCTGCCGAATTCGAGAAAGGAAAAGCGAAATATCAGCAATGGCTTAACAAAGAACGACAGGAAGAACGTGCGAACAACGGAAATGGCCAATAAGAGAAAACTAGTGCGTTGTAACAGATGACTTGGAATTAGTTCTTTAGTTTTCTACTTCTTTTCGCGAACTTTGTGTCCTCCCTTTGAGGCCTTTGTGTTAACGTTTTTTCGTTACACGAAGCTCACCAAGTTGCACAAAGGTACTTCAAATTCAACTGTTGCAGTCCACTATTTTATTGCGTTAGGTAAAGATCATTGGTCTGCCGATATGCGTTTCAAAGGGAGAAAGATATATGTAGTTACATTCTGTAGGTACATCTATGATAAGATTTGATTGGGACGAGCAAAAGAGGCTCGACAACCTAAATAAACATGGAATCGACTTTGCGGATCTAGCGGAGTTGTTTGAAAACGAAACGGCAACCGCGCCAGACGAAAGATTTAATTACGGCGAAGAAAGGTTATTGTCGTTTGGGCTATTATTAGGCGAGGTTATCGCGGTTGTCCATACCGAAGATACGAATGGTGATGACAGCCTGATCAGAGTGATTTCCGCGCGAAAAGCAGAAAAATATGAGCAGGAATACTACTTCAAAAACATACGGGACTGATATCGAACATCTTAGGAAAATGAAGGACGAGGATATCGACTTTTCGGATATCCCACGAACTACTCCTGAGTTCTGGGCAAAAGCGGTTGTGAGAAAAGGCTTGAAACCGGTTCCCGCAAAACAGCAGATCACGCTGCGGATCGATCAGGACATAATTACTTTCTTCAAAGAAGAAGGCCGTGGCTATCAAACGAAGATCAATCAGCTCCTGCGGGCTTACATGGAAGCGCACAGGGCGGCGCGATGATAAAACTTCTCGCTCTTGATCTTGACGGCACGCTTCTTGATTCGCGCGGGCAAATTCCTGAATCAAACCGTGCGGCGATCCGTTCGGCCGAAGGGGCGGGCGTGCTTGTAACCATTGCGACCGGACGGCGGTTTCGGGACGCAAGGCCCGTCGGTTTGGAATTGGAGCTGAACGCTCCGCTGGTAACTCACAATGGAGCGCTTCTAAAGTATGCTGGTTCGCTTGAGACGGTTGCGGCTTCCCTGCTTGACCGGGAGACGACGCGAGAGATAGTTCGCGTTGGAAAGCAGTATGGCGGCGATGCTCTGGTCAGTGCTGATCCACAGGGCCAGGGTTCACTTCTTTACGACCGTGTTTCGGATGTTAACATTCCTCTGCAACGCTACCTTTCGTGGGCAACGCGGCTCCATGGCGACAACGCTGAGAGTGCTGTGGCACATGTATCCGATCTTCGCGATGCGTTGTCTGATCATCAGGTCATACATATTTCATTCTCGGGCACATGCGATGCGATGGGCCGAATGGTCGATTTTCTCGACAACGAACTTGCGGATTCCGTTACGATCCTTCCCACGATCTATCCGCGGCTCGATTTTACGTTGATCGACATTCTGCCGCCCGGAACGACCAAAGGTACCGGCCTGGAAACGCTTGCACGAAGCCTTGCGATCAGCCCGGATGAGATAATGGTGGTGGGTGATAATTTTAACGATCTTGGCATGCTCGAGTTCGCCGGCACGCCCGTTGTGATGGGAAACGCCGACGCAAGTTTGCTTGAACGGCCCGAATTTTATAAAACTGTATCTAACGATGAAAGCGGCGTGGCACGTGCCATAGACCGCTTTATTTTCGGAAAGGAGAATTAAGTGGCAAATCGCACAGCGGTTATCGAAACCAACAAAGGGACTATCAAATTTGAGCTTCTTGAAGAGGATGCTCCGAAAACGACCGAGAATTTCAGCACTCATGCAAAGAACGGATATTACGACGGCGTGATCTTTCACCGCGTTATTCCGAACTTTATGATCCAGGGCGGCGACCCGCTCGGTGAAGGATATGGCGGCGAATCGATCTGGGGCGGAAAGTTCGATGACGAGATCGACCGCGACTCAGAGCTTTATGCCGGCGGGTATGCTAAAGGCACCGTCGCGATGGCCAACGCGGGGCCGAATACGAATGGTTCGCAATTTTTTATAATGCATGTTGATTATCCGCTGCCGCCGAGCTATACGAAATTTGGCCGCGTGCTTGAAGGCCAGGAAGTGGTTGACGCAATCGCAAACGTGCCCCGAAGCCCGAACGACAAACCGCTTGAGCAGGTAACGATGGAACGCGTTTATATCGAAGAGCCTGCATCCTGATGCGTGCCGTCGTACAGCGTGTCTCGCGGGCACGGGTTTCCGTGGGCGAAGAGGTTACGGGCGAGATCGGGCCGGGCATGCTTGTCTTGCTTGGCGTTTCAACCCGGGATACCGAGGCGGACGCGATCTATCTGGTCGAGAAAACGCTCAATCTGCGGATATTTGATGACGCGGACGGGAAGATGAATCTTTCCCTGTTGGACACGGCAGGCGAATTGCTGATTGTTTCTCAGTTTACGCTTTATGGAGATGCCCGCAACGGCCGCCGCCCGTCGTACATCGATGCGGCACGGCCGAATGAGGCAAATCGGCTGTATGAATTCTTCATCTCTGAAGCTGGCAAAAAGGTTTCGCAAGTTCGATCAGGCAGGTTTCAGGCGATGATGAGTGTAGAACTCGTCAATGACGGCCCGGTAACCCTGCTGCTCGACAGCGAACGGCAATTTTAGGCGTTGAATCGCCGTACTCCGCTGGCTTTGGGTACAGATCCGACGGTTCGAATGGGTTTCCGCAAGTATATCCGCGGAGTGAACCTATGACCTTTATGAAAACGACCATCCAATTGTTTATTTTCGCCTCGGTGCTGCTTGCCCTATCATGCGGAGGTTCAGCACCGGCCCGCAATACAAAGACCGGCTTGACCACCGGAGTTCAGCCCGTTGCGGACCCGGAGGTTGCCGTGATCGAGATGGAAAATTCGGCCGCCTACGGTACCATCACGATCGAGCTGTATTCGAATATCGCTCCGAAGATGGTGGCCCAGTTCAAAACCTTGGCCAAAGAAGGCGTCTATAACGGAACGACGTTTCACCGTATCAATCAATCCGTCATCCAGGGCGGCGACCCGAATTCAAAGGACGACGATCCGAGCAACGACGGCATGGGCAGTTCGAACAAGCCGAACGTTCCGGCCGAGTTTTCCGACATTCCGTACGACGCCGGAATTGTCGGTGCCGCACGCAGCCAGGATAAGAATTCGGCGAACTCGCAGTTTTTTATAACGCTGAAACGCGAACCGGGATTTGACAAGAATTACACTATATTTGGTAAGGTTATTGACGGAA
>JADLDC010000386.1 GCA_020846885.1 Acidobacteriota bacterium
GACCGGTATCTGCACATTGCGGTCCTGTTCGATGTCCTTTGTGTCGTAATCCTTCACGGCGTAGCGAAGATCGGCGGCCTCGACCCCGGCCGGTATCTCATGAAAGCCTGAATCGCCGTCGCGAGATCCGAGATCGAACGCCTCCGTACCGTTGATGTATGCACCGGCGATGGAAATAAGCCCGAGGTTCAGCATCGGCAGCGCGCGTTTCAGCGGGGTGAGCGGGGCATGGACGTTCTCTACCCACGGATAGCGGGCCAGGCGTTCGTCGCCGTGCCAGGTGGAAAAGCGATTTGAATATTTGTCGGGGTTCTCGATGATCTCCATATCAGGACTTCTTGAATTCCTTTGAAAAATCGAACGGATCGGTTGTTGTGCCCTTTGACGCGGCGGTTACGGCCCGCCGGTTCGCCATGACAAAGAATGCGATCAGTGCCGCTACCATTGCGGCCATAAGCACCCATTCAGAATAGTTGTGCAAGTTGTTGAACTGAATCCGCAGCGGATCGTCAACCGCAACTTCATCAACCGGCTTGCCCATTTGGGCACGCGTTAACTGCAGCCAAAAACCAAGAACGAATTGGCCTACGGCGCACGCCGCAACGATGAGCACTAGCAAAACACGCTCTAACCACAGGAGCACTCGCTTCCCGGCACCGTTCCCGATCAGTGAACCGGCAAACAGCAGGACACCGATGATGATGCCGCTTACATTTAGGATAAGCAGCGTTCGATTTACGACCATTCCGGCAAGTTCACGCGTCGGCAGAACGGCGAAAGCACTTTGCGCAACGCCAACAAAAAACACAGCTGCCCCAAGCCAAAGGCCGATTAGAAGGAGTCGGATGTCGAACAAGAATTTCATTCGCTACAGGCGAAAATACGTGATTATTATGTAGCTTTTCGGAGAAAAGGGCAAAAGGTACAATGTTCCTGTGTCAATTGCGATCTCGCCCGTATCATCGACGATCTAAAAATAGAGGTTGAATAATATGTCTAAACTGACATATCATTACTATGACTGAACTTTCTGAGGATAAGCCGCTCATGTGGCTAGTTGATAAGGTAAAAAGCCCGCCACTTTCACTTGAGGCTCGGCTTGAAGCGGGTTTTTTGCTGAGACGGTTGCAGCAGGGCGACGCGGTCCATATGCCTCATTCTCGCCCAATGCCGGCTATTGGGCGTCGATGTCACGAACTGCGTGTGCAGGATCGGCACGATACCTGGAGAATAGTTTACAGAGTGGACGTTGACGCGATCGTTATTCTTGAAGTATTTAGCAAAAAGACTCAAGCAACGCCCGATCGCGTAGTTAAGACGTGCAAACAAAGGTTGACTGCGTATGACGATGTTAGTCGGAGGAAGACTTGATGGAAAAGGAGAAATTGGAACGTTTAAGCAAGGCGGGCTGGAAGGCGGCAGGGACAGAGGAGTTTCTAGGCCTTTCGAGTGCGGAGGCCGCCCTTGTTGAGTTGCGGTTGAGGCTGAGCGATAAGCTGAAGCAGCGACGACGCACGATGAAGTTATCGCAGACGGCATTTGCGAAATCTATCAGATCCAGCCAATCGCGAGTCGCAAAGATGGAGGCTAGCGATTCGACGGTAAGCATTGATCTGCTGATTCGAAGCCTGTTCGGTTCAGGAATTACTCTGCAAGAGCTCTCCGAAACGATAAGTGATCGCTAGTCCGGCCTTCGGCGGAGAAACTGGCGGCCTGCCAGGAAAACGAATCTTGGGTTTAAGATCAGATACCGTCGCCAAAGACGTTTGGGCTCCTGAGTGAGCCGATAGAGCCATTCCAGGCCGAGGCGGCCGAGCCAGGCGGGTGATTCTTTCACATTGCCGGCGTAAAAATCGAACGATGCACCGACGCCGAGCATGACACAATTTAGCCGCTCTTTGTGCTCGGCCATCCAGTTCTCTTGTTTTGGGCAGCCCAGGCCCATGAACAAGATCTCGGTCCCGGAGCTATTGATGTTGGCCGTGATCTCATCGTCTTCTTCAGGCGTAAGGGGCCGGAACGGGGGCGAGAAAGCGTAGGTGATCTTAAGATCCGGGTGTTCGCGGCCTGCCCGGTTACGGATCGCCTCGATAACTTCAGGCCGGCCGCCGTAGAAACCCACTTTTAGTGATTCACTTTCGGCCCGTGCCATCAACAGCATCATCAGGTCGTTTGCCCGGACGCGTTCGGCACCTTCCGCCTTTTGAAGCCGCTGCATCCAGACGGTCGGCATACCGTCCGGCACGATCAGGTCCGCCGCGTTGACGCGTTCCGCAAATTTGGGTGAATCAACGGCTTCCATGATCATATGGACCGTGCCGAAGCAAACGTATGATCCGCGGCCGGCCCTCGCCAACTTAATGACGCGATCGGCGGCCGACCCGTGCGTGCAAACGTCGATGTCCAGGCTGACGGCCCGGTATCGCTTGCGATCGCTTGCCGCTTGTATATTTGTCATCGGGACGCACTCCGATAGATATCTTCAAGCGCATCGATATAGCCATCGATCGCAAATTGCGAGCGGACGGTCTCGGCGGCCGCTTCCTGCACTGCCGGCCATTCCCCGCGGCTGTCAAGGAGCGCCTTCAGCCGGTTGATCAATTGCCCGGTATTGCCTGGTTCGATCAAGTAGCCATTCACGCCATCATCGATCACTGCCGCGACCGACGCCATCTCAGATGCGACCACCACACATCGGGCGGCCATTGCTTCAAGAATTGCCATTGGCAGGCCTTCGCCGTAGAGCGACGGAAGGAGAAAAATGTCTGCTTTGTCCAGTTCCCTATACTTCTCCGCACTGGTGACGACGCCGCCGTAGAGAAAGCCCTCGTCGAGGACCTTTTCCATTTGCGGTAAAAACTCATTCTTCATCGGCCCGTCGCCAAAGCAGTTGAATTGAAACGTGTACCCGGTGCTCTTCAATGCTTCGCAGGCCTTTACTATCTCTTCAAGCCCTTTTGATTCGTGCAGCCGGCCAAAGAATATTATCACTGGTACCGGGTTTACGATCTTCTCGGCGACGTGTCTCCGCCGCGGGACAGCATTTGGCAAGGTCCGGATATCAAGGCCGGGCCAACGCCGCTCGACCTCTTGTTTTTCAAGATCGCTGTAGACGATCACAAGGCGCGCACTTCGGAGCATATTCTCGGTGACGCTTGCCAAACGCGGGCCGGCGATCTCCTCGGCAAGGTACTTGCCTCCATGGAGAGCAAGTACGACCGGGCGTCCCGTAAGTTTTGCGGCCCGTGCCAACGCGGCGTCGCGCCAGATGGAGAGATCTGTCAACGCGGTATTTATGTGGACCAGGTCAGCCTTTTCACTTAGTATTCGCGCCCACAAACGCAAGGGAAGGGCGGCTTGCTTGGCAAGCCAAA
>JADLDC010000387.1 GCA_020846885.1 Acidobacteriota bacterium
ACATCGCTTCGGACATCGACCGCAGCGTCAAAAACCGGCGTTTTGGCAGCGTGACAGAAGCGAACTGGTCGCGCGTTCGATATGAACTAAACAGCCTTGCAGACGTATACAATATGCCAAAGGTCGGCGCAGCGGCCTATAGAAACTGATTCCCGCCGCGGATCGCAACGGAGTCGTCGGATCATACGGATCAAGCTTCGGTGTAAACTCAGCGGTCTCTGCGTTTAGCTGACGGAAAGCGCAGAGGCCGCCGGGTTTTTTGGCTGAGCAAATTGAGAATGGTTTAGAATTCGTGAGACCGCTAACCGCGACGGGCGTTAGCATTTCTGAGGCCGGAACTTGCTTTTGTAGTACACTGTGGTGTGCCAGATTGCGTCAAAGGTTGAATTCAACATGATCGAATCCGGAAAGACCCTTCAACAGCGTTACCGCATCGACAAACAGATCGGGCAAGGCGGCATGGGGGCGGTGTATGTAGCGACTGACGAGCGGTTCCAGAGCACGGTCGCGATCAAAGAAACGCTTTGCATGGACGACAGCTTCCGCAAAGCGCTCGAACGTGAGGCGCGGCTTCTGAACAGCCTGAAGCATGCCGCCCTCCCGCGGGTAAGTGATCACTTTATTGAAGAGAATGGGCAATTCCTGGTGATGGAATACATTCCGGGCGATGACCTTGCTGTAATTCTTGAAAAAACCGGCAAGCCGTTCCCTTTCGAAAAGGTCCTGAAATGGGCGGACCAGCTTTTGGATGCGCTTGAATTCTTGCACGGCCAGTCGATGCCGGTGATTCACCGCGACATCAAGCCGCAAAATCTGAAGTTGACAACGCGCGACCAGATAATTCTTCTGGATTTTGGGCTTGCGAAAGGAAATCCGACTGACGCGGGCGTTCATACGGCGGCAAAGAGCATCTTCGGCTATTCGCGAAATTACGCGTCGCTTGAGCAGATCCAGGGAACGGGCACCGATCCGCGAAGCGATCTTTACTCCCTGGCGGCAACGCTTTATCATCTTGCGACCGGACACGCGCCGGAAGATGCTCTCACGCGGGCAATGGCGGTGTTGTCGAACCAGCCCGACCCGCTCATCCAGGCAAACATCTTGAATCGTGAGATACCGGCGGGATTTGCCGGAGTTTTGCGTTCCGCGCTTGATCTGAATGCCGCATTCCGGCCGGCGTCTGCGGCCGAAATGCGGCATATGCTGGGAAACATGGACTCGTACGCCCAACTGGCCGGATCGGGTGCGGCTGCGACGGCGCCGGGCGTGGATATTACAGCACAAAAGACGATGCTTATGCCTGGAGCCACACACCTGGGCCCAGGGCGGATCGCGGGTGCGAAAACAGATGTTCTTCCGGTGTATGTTTCTGAAGAGACGGCCGTTCGCCCAAGCCGTCCAGCGGGCCCGCTCAATAGCGGACAAACGGTGTCAGGCAGGAATCCTGTTCTGAGAATTGCGGCTATAGCAGCATCGCTGCTCCTGCTTATCGGCGGAATAGCGGCGGGGACTTACGTTTTGTTTTCGGCAGATGGGGCGGGTGATGCACAAAACGGCCTTCCGGCCACCGAACAGCCGGCCGCGGCAGCCAATATCGCGACGCAGGCCGAACCAGCCTCCGAACAACCAGCGGAGACCGCCTCGGCGGCGGCAGAACAGCCCGCAAAGGTGGAAACGGACAAAAATCCGTCAAAACCTTCGCCCAAGGGCGACAAGCGAACTATTGCCGATCAGCGGACGAAAATAGAGATAACAGGTCCAGAAGATGACCCGACCGTTTATATTGGCAATATGAAGGTCAAGGACGGCAGGGTCGAAACTCCGGACACGATCATCGACGAAAATGGCGTGATGCCGCGCGAGCCTAAAGTTCCTCCGCCAACCGGCTTTGAGCCTGGCCGTTATCCGGATCCGAGTCGCCTAACTCCGGCCCAACGCCGCCGACTCCAGGAACTTCGAAGGAAAGGCCTGATACCGCCGGTTAGGCGGCCCGGCGGGCGAAAGAACTAATATTGCCGCCCAGGCCGCGGCTTCCACCCGTTATGCCGGCACTTTTTCCTCGGCTGGCCTTTTTTCACTGACCGAGATCCGCTCGACCGGGAAAACGCTTCCTACAAACTGCAGATTCAGACGCGTCTTGCCGTCGGTACAGTTCCTGCGGTTGCAGACGACCGCCATGCCGGAAAAATCGTGGCTTTCGCTAATGAACTTGACACGGTCGCCGACGTGCAGGTCAAGCGACGTTAGCACTGCAGCGCCGTGTTTGCTGATGTTTTCGGTTGTTGTCCGTTCGCCTTTTGCTGCCACATTCTTTGCGTCAACGACGGCCAGATAATGATCGACGGCAGTATAAAAGCGTGCGTCCTTACGCGGCGTGAATTCTCGGGCCACCTCACTGACCCTCCACATTCCTTCGTCGGTCATTCCGACAATGCGGTAGCTTTGCATCGGGTCGACCTGATAGCTTTCAGGGGCTTCGGACCCGATGAACGCTACGCCCACATGAAATCCGATATCGTCGTCGGTCAGCCGATGACAATGCTGGACAAGCCCCCAAACGCGATAAAGCTCTTTGTCATGGTCATAGAAGCGTAACTCGGGCTCGATCGGCAGCATCATTGAAACCAATCTTCCGGCCTTGCACTCGCGTTTCATATAAAATCCTGCGCCGGTCGGCGAAACGCTTATTACTTCGGCCGCTTCCTTCCAGAGCTTGCCGTCCTCGTCCTTTATTTTGACGACCGCTATCATTACGGCTGATTCAGTATCAACCGCTTCTTCGATTTCTTCTTCCACTTCGACTGACATTGGACTACCTCCAAAAGAGATGAGAGTACTCAATTTTCGTTCATTCAATGCCCTCTAGCGGGAATAAATGATCGATGAATTCAACGTGCAAACGCACAATACCATCCTGCCCGACACGCTTTCCCCTGACCACGGATATGATCGATGTATTTAGGCGTTCGCTTTTGACACGCAGGAATGAACCAATATCGACATTGAACGACGTAAAGACCGCCGCTCCGCCGAGACTTACATTTTCAGTGACCGTGATCTCGCTGGCGGCGATATCGCCGTGTTCGTCCAACAGTTCGACCACCAACGATTCGGGGATCGCGAAACGCGTGTGACGGCGGGCGTATGCCGGAAGATCGCTTTCATCCGGGTTTGGGGCAGCGTCGACCAACTGCCAAAGGCCGCCTTCGTCGCGGACCGAGAGATCGTAAAGTTTTGCGGGATTTTCATTGAACGAAGCTGGCGGCGTTTTTCCGATAAAGGCGACACCGACCGCGTACAGTTCGGCACCGGGTGTTTCCGTTATGGGCACGCATTTTCGTACAAGGGCCCAGACCTTATACTGCGGCTCAAGAAAATCGAAGCAGCGAAGCTGCCGCGGCATCGGGGCCGAAACCAACACGAGGCGGCCGCGTTTTACGGGTTTCTTCAGATGAAATCCGGCGCCAAAAGCCGAGACGTCTTCCAATCTGGTTATCTCGTTCCAAGAGAACTTATTGTCCACCTTGACCTCGACCTTTGTCGGAAGTGAGAGCGAGTAACGAGGGAGCCTGCGGGGCTCATTTGCGGCGGAAGTTTCAACGGTTGGTTCGGTTAGAAGAGTTGACATGCAAAGCGTTTCATTTCCGAACGGAACGGTGCGTGTAAAGTACGGAAAGATTTGAACTTAAGAGGCGTAAAATCGAGTCGCGTCAACGGGCACTGGCGGTTGCGGTTCAGGCGCGAAGCCTGTAAAATAAGAGTATCACCAAATGGCAGGATGTTTCAAGTGTTTTAAATTGTTTATTCAACCGATCTTCCAGCCGTCAATTTGTCCGAAATACTCGGAAAGCAACTAAGAAATGGATTCATTAATAGACCGTAACCAAATAAATATCGAAGACGAGATGCGCCGGTCGTATCTCGATTACGCGATGTCCGTCATTATTGGCCGTGCGTTGCCGGACGTGCGCGACGGCCTGAAACCGGTGCATCGCCGAATTCTGTACGGAATGTTCGAGCAGGGGAATGTTGCGGGCAAGCCGTATAGAAAATCGGCCCGTGCTGTCGGCGACGTGATGGGTAAGTACCATCCCCATGGCGACTCAGCCATCTACGATTCTATCGTTCGGTTGGCGCAGGACTTTGCGATGCGGTATCCGCTGATCGATGGGCAGGGAAACTTTGGCTCGATCGACGGCGACAACCCGGCGGCGCAGCGTTACACCGAAGTGCGTCTGGCAAAGATCTCGAACGAGGTACTGGCAGACATCGAAAAAGAGACCGTAAATTTTCAGCCGAACTATGACGACAGCCTAAGCGAACCGACCGTCTTGCCGACACGTGTTCCGCTGCTGCTCGTAAACGGTTCGGAAGGTATCGCCGTTGGTATGGCGACGAAGATCCCGCCGCACAATCTGACCGAGGTGTTGAGCGGGACCATCGCCCTGATCAAGAACCCGACGCTGACCGCCGATGATCTGATGA
>JADLDC010000388.1 GCA_020846885.1 Acidobacteriota bacterium
AACAAAAATGCCATCACCACCTATCGAGTGGTAATGACATCGTATGCAAACACGAAAATGCGTCATTACCCTGGTCAGGTAATAATGACAATAATTCCGATGATCGCGATCAGAGCGGCCGGCCCGATGCCGGTTGCGATGCTACGTTTTTTCTGGTTCTCGCCGCTCATAACGCAATATTTTGCCGAGATGAAGATTATAACGGATCGTTATAAAAGTCAATCAAATTTGAAACCAGGCCGCGCGTCGATTTGATATAACTCGCGCCTGCTCTTCCTTAGTGCCCTTTGTGTCTTCCCTTTGAGCACTTTGTGTTTAGTTTCTGTTTTTCACCACAAAGGCGCAAACGGAAGACACAAGGGCACTAAGCGTTCAAGCTGAATTGGAATCCAAAAACTATGCGGACGAGCTTTATACAAGGTTACGAAGGATGCCAACAAAACCGATGGCTAGCTGCTGTTTTGGCATCCCGTATTGAATTGGTCAAAACCAAAAGAGGCCGTCTGAAAAGACCAAAGGTCTGAGGCATCAACGCATTTTTGAACGCGGATCGAGCGGATTTTTACGGATCGATCCGCTTTGATCCGCTCGATCCGCATGATCCGCGTTCAAATTGCTTCTATTCTGGAGTAGGTTAAAGTTTTCAGACATCCTCTTACCCAAACCTGGTGGAGATGAGGGGGATCGAACCCCTGACCTCGGCATTGCGAACGCCGCGCTCTCCCAGCTGAGCTACATCCCCAAAACAAACGACATTATCCCACGTTGTACGGAAAACGCAAGGATTCGACCGACGGCCCACTACATCTTACGCGGCCGAATAGATCGATCTTGAAATATTTTGCGAAATTCGAAGACTACGAAGTATGATGGCCGATCAGCTATTGCACTCCAACCGGCAAGAGCGATCCTTTCGGATCAGACGCAAAGGCGTAGCCGTCCTCGATCTTGCCGATGAGGCCGTGAAAACTAATATCCTCGCCTGAAACAACGACGACAACATCGCCCGGGCTGACCTTTTTTTCGTCAACGGGAAACTTAATGATGGTAGCGTTTCCGTTGTCGTGGGCGACAGCCTCGAATTCAAAGGAATCGGCGTTGAAACTCAGTGTCTGGCAAAAAGCGACTTCCATACCGAGAGTATAGCTTTTCGGGAAAAATGACGCTACTGGGCGTTGACGTTCTTGGGGCGATCAGGCATTAGCCTCGAAGACCTCTCATCTGAGAAAAAATCGGATCGAGATGGCATCGTGGTCCGAAAGTGGTACTCCGTCTTGATCATGAAGGCCTCCGATCGTCGCTGCCGCTTTGTCGCCAGCGGCCTCGATCCCTTTCCCGGCAAACCAGTCCAGGCGGCCTGACACCTTGCCGCCAACACGATTCGCCGCCCAGAAAATGAACGGAAAACACCATTCGGGGACCCAGTCACGCAGGTTGGTGTTCTTTTCAATACTCTCGACGTGGTAATGAAGTGTCCCGGTGCCGACGTTGTTCAATGACCGGAAATCGTAGCCTCGCGATTCAAGATCGGAAAACAGCGGCCGCTCGAAATATCTTTCCGGATGCGGCAGATGCCGTGTCGCAACCCGCTTCGGCCCCATAAAGACCCGCCGCCAGTAACTCATTATCGCCCGCGTTGAATTCTGCGAATTAAAGGTAGTCGTGTTCCAATCGCCGCCAAGCAGCGTCGGGAGCGGCGTGAGCGTATCCAGATGATCGAGAATGATCTTCATCTGGCGGCGTCGGTGTGCCCGTGAACAATGGGCGTCCAGATGAATGGTCACGGTGCGGAAGGTTCCCGAGGGATGTTCTATGTCCGCGATCAACGCCCGCAGGAAACCCAGACGCTTTTCCTTGCCCCACATCTTGTCCTTGCCGTTCGGAAGCGGAATCGCATGGACATTTCGCATCGGCCATTTTGAGAACATTGCCAGGCCGTGGATAGACAGCGTATTCTCGCCTTCCATCGCCGCTTCGACACCGCTTCCCTTCTGAAGCGCGATATAAACGGGCGCAAATGCATAATTGAGACCCAACCGTTCGGCGAGTTCCCGGGCAACAAACCGGTTACCGCTCCGCGCCATTCCGTGATCAAGCTCGGTCAGAAGCAAAGCGTCCTTGTCCTTCAACTCGTCATGATGTTTGAGCGCATCGACGATGCCGTCAAACATGATCCCCCGCTCGATATTCCATGCAGCCGCCGCGATGCCGCGACCAAGAGCGGCGACTCGGTGCTTTGAGGTTTCGGAAGAGTGGAACCCAGTCGCTACCGCTTCCGGTTCTGACCCGACCACAATGGCATTCAGGATCCGTTCGGCCTCGGGTCGGACCTTTTCGATGATGGATGACGCAGCCAGTTCGGCTGTCGATTCGAACTTCAGCAGTTCGGGGAAATATTGATTCAGATCATGTTCGAGCAACTCCGGCGGCCCGATCTGTGCGGCAGACGGATCGTTGAACAACATTTCGAGTGACATAGAAAAGCCATAGCATACGAAACCACACGTTTTGTGTCTATTGGCCAAGGATATGAGAGACTTGGGTGGATCTAGAAAATGGCTGACAGCTCCAGGCTAACGGCTTATAGCTGTAACTACATTTTCTAGTGGATCGTAACGCTTGAATCAGGGGTACTTTTGTGCTCTTTGTGTCTTCAACCTGGCGATCTTTGTGTTAATAAAAAACCGCTAAACACAAAGGCCGTAAAGGGCGGCCACAAAAGCTCAAAAAGAAAATGAGATCCGCAAGAAACTACTTGCAAACTATCAGCTACAGGCCGCTAGTCGTCATACCGTTCCTTCGCCGGCGCGACGGCCAAAAAATCGGATGAGATACGTTCGCTATAGGCGGTCAGCAGCTGCTCAAGGCGTTTTTCTTTTTTGGAGTAAAAGATCATTCCAACGTGCTTGGGCTTTGACACGCGGTAAACGATCTCTTCGTCCGTATAGTGAGACGTGTCCGGGTGATCCTGATTTGCAAGTGCCAGCGCGACCCCGGCAAAGTCCTTTCGGAGTTTTGGCAATTTGTACGGATTTTCGTCGGTCGCGGTCTCGAGTTTTGCCCATTCGCGCCATAGGTTGAAGTTGCATGCGTGTTCAAGAACGTTTGCGATGTACGCTCCTCCGACACGACAGGCCACTTCAAGGAGGTAAAACTTCCCGTTATCAGCGCTGTGCAAAAACTCGGCGTGTGAAACGCCGCGTTCGTATTTGAAGGCTTCGAGAAGCTTTTTGTTCAGGCTCTCAAGTTCCTTACGTTCATTTGATTTGTACGGCACGATCGACGTTGTGAAGACGCCACCGTAATGCGAAACGCTGAATGGCGGTGTGCCGTATTTGCTGACGCCCGCGGCAAGTACCTTTCCGTCCTCAACGATCGAATCAACGTGATAAACATCACCGGTGATAAATCGTTCGAGGACAAACTGCGATGGATGATCGCGCCAGTTATTTCGCTCATCAAGCTCCTTAAGCACGTCCCACGCCTGCTCAGTGTCTCCGCATTTTCGGATACCGAATGCCGATACCTCGTAACGCGGTTTGATGATCCACGGCGCCGGGACCCGGCCGAGATATTCGCCGACCGCCTGCTGATTAAAAATGCCGGTGAATTCGGGGCACGGAATTCCTGCACGACTGGCAATGTTGCGCATCGAAAGCTTGTCGCGAAAACGCAAGGCATGGGAACTGGTCATCCCGCCAAGCTGCAGGTGTTCGCGTGCACGGGCCGCGGTCATGACGTCAAATTCATCAAGTCCCACGACACGGTCGATCGATCGCGAACCCGCGATATTCGTGATCACCCGTACGTAATCTTCGATCGAGGCATCGTCCTCGACCGTTTTCACATCATTCAGTGCCGTCCACAGCCACGGCTGGTCGAGCAGCTTCTTTCGCGTGACCAGCGTAACGTGCCACCCGGCATTTTGAGCTTCTTCGAGAAATTCGTTCCCTTTCTGCTCACTTGCGATACAAACGATGTGCCTCTGCATAATCCGCGTACGACGCGCTGGCGGCCCATATCTGGCCGAACGCGGTCGTCACCATGACTGGCCGCCTGTCCTACTTTCGCAAAAGGCCGTCAAGGCTCCAATCGCCCGACCCTTTTATCATGTATGCGACAGCAACCAGCAAATATACGAACGCGAGTTCTTTCTTTTGATACGGGTCACCGCCGTGAACGCCAATGATGGCGACAAGCATCGTAAATCCGACAAAGAAGCTCGAAACCCGTGTAAATAGCCCCACGGCAAGAAATATCCCGCCGAGAAATTCCGACATCGCCGCCGCCCATGAAAAAAGCACCGGCAGCGGAAAACCAAGGTTGGCCGTTCCTGCAATGAACTGCTCGCTTGGCGGAATTTTATGGATGCCATGTGTGAAAGCAAGCGAGAACCCAACAAACATCCGTAGAAGCGACAGACCCATGTTTGCCGTATACGACAAACCAGATTCGCCTCCAAACAAAATCTTCTTAAGCGTCACATTTCCCCCGGCAGAAGTTTATTTTGAGTCAGAATAATGGCACAATCAAGCAGTAAATACAATTGTTCGGCACGGTGTTTCGATGCCGCAACCGGGGCCGAAAATTCCCAAAGACGTATCTTTATGGGTGATATCGATATAGCCAATCTGGTCAGTCATCTTGTGATCTACATGGTCGTGCTTCTATTGGCCATATCCGCTCATGAGGCCGGCCATGCCTGGATGTCGCACAAGTATGGCGACGATACAGCCTATATGCTGGGGCGCGTGACATTAAATCCGGTCAAACACACTGACCCGATAGGAACGCTGCTTATTCCGATCTTGAGCTTTCTGTTCGGTGCCGCTGGCGGAGCCCTGGCGAGCATACCGCTGCTTGGTTGGGGTATTCCGACTCCGGTCAACCCGCGCAAATGGTCGAATTACAAGACGGCAAATGTTATGGTCTCGATCGCCGGGATCGGGGCCAACCTGATCATTGCGGTCACGAGCTTTATGATCTTCAAACTGCTGCTCGAATTCGGCGTAATTAATCCGGCTAACGTTGGCAGCGGCCTGCTGCGTCCGGTCGTAATACTGTTTCAATATCTTATTATGTTGAACGTATCGCTTGCGATATTTAATCTGCTTCCGTTCCCGCCGCTTGACGGAAGCAAGGTGCTTTCAACATTTTTACCCACGAGTTTTCAGCCTGTCTTCGACATGCTTGAACAATACGGTTTTCTGATACTGCTCGCTCTTATCTATATTGGGTTGATCGGCGTGATAATGCGGCCTATCTTCGCTCTTGTCAGCTACCTTCTTATTACACCCTGGTTTTGAACCTATGCCGATCGTCTTTGAGTCTCACGGCTTTAAATTCTTCTTTTATTCCAACGAAGGAGACCCGTTGGAACCCGTGCATATTCACGTTCGAAAGGAACGAAGCGTTGCGAAATTCTGGTTGAACCCTGAGGTCAGGCTCGCGGGTTCATATGGTTATTCAGCAGTAGAACTTAACAGGATCAGGAAAATCATTGATAATAGAAGATCAGAAATTGAGGGGGCTTGGAATGAATATTTTGCAGCTTGAAGCTCGCGCAACTGCTATCTCTTTCGACGCAGACAATATGTGGGTAGAACTCGCCGATGGCCGGGAATTAGGCGTTCCGCTAGCGTATTTTCCGCGTCTAGCAAGCGCGTCGCCATCCCAGCGTGAGAATTACGTGATAAGCGGTGGTGGTATCGGCTTGCATTGGGATGAGCTGGACGAAGATATTTCGGTTCCCGCTCTCTTGGAAGGCCGCGTTGATCGTTCCGTTCGAAAGGCTGATCTCCCGAAAAAAGCTGCGTAAGACTTTTCGTGTAAAATCCAGTAATGAAAAAACGCATTTTCAGCGGCGCCCAGCCTACGGGGAGCCTGCATATCGGCAATTATCTCGGCGCCCTGAAAAACTGGGTCGCGCTTCAGGACGAATACGAAGCGTTTTACTGCATCGTCAACCTCCACGCCATCACTTTGCCCCAGGACCCGAAAACCTTGCGGCAAAAGACGCTCGACCTCGCGCGTATTTATCTGGCGGCCGGCGTCGATCCTGAGAAATCTACGATATTTATCCAATCGGACGTTCCCGAACATGCAGAATTGACGTGGGTGTTATCCTGCATCACTCGCATGGGCGAACTTGAACGAATGACGCAGTTCAAGGACAAGGGCAAGGAAAATACAGAACGCGCCGGCGTCGGCTTGTTTACATATCCCGTCCTGATGGCCGCCGACATATTGCTTTATCAAACCGATCTCGTCCCGGTCGGCCAGGACCAAAAACAGCATCTCGAATTGACACGCGATCTGGCCGAGCGATTTAACCGCGATTTCGGCGAGACGTTCAAGATCCCTGAGCCATATATTCCGAAAGCCGGTGCGAGCATAAAATCGCTGCAAGACCCGTCGAAAAAGATGTCTAAATCGGACGATAATCCGAATGGTTCGATCTTCCTCCTCGACGACGCGGACGCGATCACGAAAAAAATTAAACGCGCCGTCACCGACTCGGGCACAGATATCACATTCGATGAATCACGTCCCGCGATCACAAATCTTCTGACGATCTACCAGCTTTTAACCGGCAAATCCCGCGAAGATTGTGTCGAACATTTTGCCGGCAAAGGCTACGGCCATTTCAAAGCCGAACTCGCCGAAGCAGCCGTAGAATTTCTCCGCCCGTTCCAGGAACGCGTTAACGAATATGACGACGCGTCGTTAAACACGATCCTCAAGAATGGAGCCGAAAAGGCCAGTGCGGTCGCCGCATTTACGCTGGACCAGGTTTACAAACGTACTGGCATAAAGTAAAAGAATGAAAATTCGGGAGATCATACGGTTGATCGAAAACGACGGCTGGGTTTTGACGCGCACTCGGGGAAGTCATCGCCAATACCGGCATTCGACCAAAATAGGAACGGTTACCATTGCCGGGCATCCAAGCGATGAGATCCATCCTAAAACCGAACGTAGCATTTTGCGTCAAGCAGGATTAAAATGACAATCGAGGCAGCAAATTTATGAAAGCAAGGTTTCTCGTGGTCCTTGAAAAAGGCAAGTCCAATTATTCCGCGTATTCTCCCGATCTTCCCGGCTGCATCGCTGTAGGGAAAACCGTGGAGGATACATTGCGCGAGATGAGGTCGGCCATCGAATTCCATTTAGAAGGAATGTTGGAGAACGGCGAGCGACTGCCCAAACCAAGATCGTTAAATACCCATATTCGGAAAACGGGCGAGATATCGACCGACGATATTCTAACGAGTATTGAAACAGAACTTCCACAAATGGCTCATGCATGAGTCAACACATTTCCAGTGCGACCAATTAAAAGTCGTACTACCAACTAGGCACAATGGCCGCAGTAAAGAAGGCTTTCGACATTCCGAAATTCAATAGATAGTACGAAAACTACGCTGACGAATTGACGCCGCCGAAAAGGCCGGAGCGGTCGCAGCCAAAATGCTACAGGATGTCTTCAAAGGTCGGCATCGTGTAAGGTTTTGCCTCAAATCTGCGTTCGACGGTGTTTTTGTTTTGGTCGCTCGATCGAATTAAAGACTGCGTACACAACATCATATGAACAAACATGCTTCGTTTTCTCTATCGCGGGCCGCGATCATTCTTTTCCTTTTTCTCGTCTCCTCTGCGAATCTGTCGCTTTACGCTCAGGCCACACAGCAAAGTATTGACCCAAAACTGACGGTCGAGCGCATTTTCGCAAGCCGCGAATTCCAGCCTGAGCGATTTGGCGGATTTGAATGGCTGAAGGATGGCGATTCATACGCAAAATTCGAGCCTTCGGCAAAAGTAAAGGACGCCCAGGACCTTGTTCGGTATCAGATCGATACAGGAGCTCGAAGCATTCTTCTGTCGGCTGACAAACTGGTCCCAAAAGGCGAAACAAAGCCGCTTGAGCTCGACGGCTACGACTGGTCACCCGATGGCAAACGCGTTTTGATCTACACAAATTCGCAAAAGGTCTGGCGTTACAATACCCGCGGCGACTATTGGGTGCTTGATCAGACGACAGGTAAATTGGCCAAACTCGGCGGCAACGCAAAATCGGCTACGCTGATGTTCGCCAAATTTTCGCCAGACGGAACCCGCGTCGGTTATGTCCGCGAGAACGACCTGTATGTTGAAGATGTTGCAACCGGCAAGATCACACGTTTGACGAGCAATGGCTCGCACACGATGATAAACGGCACTTCCGACTGGGTGAATGAAGAAGAGTTCGATCTGCGTGATTGCTGGCGCTGGAGCCCGGACGGGCGATCGATCGCCTTTTGGCAATTTGACGCTTCGGGGATCGAAGATTTTATTCTGCTCAATAACACGACCGGCCTTTATCCCACATTGACGAGGATTCCCTATCCAAAAACGGGAACACAAAACGCAGCGGTTCGCGTAGGAGTTGTCTCCGCCGCCGGCGGTACGGTTCGCTGGCTTGAAACTCCCGGCGACCCGCGAAACAACTACATCGTGTCGGTTGACTGGGCAAACCCGAACGAGGTGTTTCTCCAGCATTTTAACCGTCTGCAAAACACTCTTCAGGTGATTGTCGCGAATGCAAAAACCGGAAAGGCCCGTTCGATACTTACCGAAAAGGACGAGGCTTGGGTCGATCTCACACTGCCGGAAATGCGGTGGCTGGACGGCGGGAAAAGGTTTCTCTGGGTCAGCGAACGCGACGGCTGGCGAAGGCCGTATTCGGTTTCCGCTGACGGCCGCGATATCCGGCCGCTTACAAAAGGCAGTTTCGACGCAATGAGTATTCAATCCGTTGACGAGGCCGGCGGCTGGGTCGATTACATCGCATCGCCCGACAACGCGACTCAGCGCTATTTGTATCGTTCAAAACTTGACGGAAGCCGTACCGACGAACGCGTAACGCCGGCCCGGTTTCAGGGCTGGAACACGTATAATTTTTCACCGAATTCTCATTGGGCGGTGCAGATCTCATCTTCATTTGGGAAATATTCGAAGATCGACCTGCTCGATCTTAGGTCCGGCTCGGTCGCCCGTTCGATCGTCGATAATGCATCGGCACAGGCAAAGCTCGACAAGCTGCCGAAAGGCCCGCAGGAATTTTTCCGCATCGACATCGGCGACGTTTCGCTCGACGGCTGGATGATGAAACCGCCGAATTTTGACGCGGCGAAAAAATATCCCGTCCTTTTTTACGCATATACCGAACCGGCCGGAACGACCGTGAACGACCAATTCGCGGGATCGCAATATTTCTGGTATCTGATGCTTACACAGCAGGGCTATATTGTCGCCAGCGTTGACAATCGCGGCACGCCTTCACCGCGCGGTCGTGCGTTCAGAAAGAGCATTTATCGAAAAATAGGCGTTTTGAGTTCGCAGGACCAGGCCGCAGCGGTAAAGGCAATGCTCGCAAAAATGCCTTATCTGGACGCTTCGCGTGTCGGGATATGGGGATGGAGCGGCGGCGGTGTCGCCACGCTGAATGCGATGTTCCGCTACCCCGATATTTACAAGATGGGAATGGCTGTTGCCCCGGCGCCGGACAATCGATATTACGACACGATATACACCGAGCGATACATGGGCCTGCCGAAGGACAACGCGGATGATTACAATAATTCGTCAGCGACTACCTTTGCCGCAAATCTCAAGGGAGATCTGCTGATCGTTCACGGAACGGGCGACGATAACGTTCATTACCAGCAAACTGAAATGCTGATCGACGCCCTCATCGCGGCAAACAAACCCTTTACGATCATGCCCTATCCAAACCGAACGCACAGCATCAACGAAGGCAAGGGAACGACCTTGCATTTGTATAGTTTGTTAACGAGGTATTTGAATGAACACTTGTGAGGAGACCTGAAAATAATTGTGAATTGTTCGTTGGCCAATTGTTAGTTGGCTTTCCAATTGACAGTTTTTAAAATATCAATTAACAATGGTCGATATGCCAATACAAAGAGTCACAGTTTACGAAAAACCTACCTGAACTACCTGCCGCAATTTGGCGACGCTGTTTCGTGAAAACGGCATTGATTGGGACAAGGTCAATTATTTTAACGAGCCGTTTACGGTCGAGAATCTGACTACACTTGTCAAAAAAACCGGCGTTCGGCCGATCAAACTCACGCGAGGTGCAGCGGCGGCAGGACTTACCGACGATTCGGCGGATGCGGATGTGATCGCGGCAATGGTCGCTGATCCCAATTTGATCCAGCGGCCGATCGTCGAGGTTGGAGATAAGGCAGTCCTGGCCCGACCAGTCGAACGCGCGCTCGAACTGATCGGGAAGATTTAACCACAGAGGACACGGAGAACACAGAGGAAAGCGGAGACGGCAACGGAATCAACCCTGTAACCCTTGAATGAATTCTTCCTCTGTGTACTCTGTGTCCTCTGTGGTAAAAACAAAGCATGAGTTTTACGAACGGCAACGGCAACGGCCACAAACCAAAACCCAAAAATGTACTCGGCGGAGAGTTGGAACTCTGCTGCAGCGATCCTATGACCGGCTTTTATCGCGACGGTTTTTGCCGCACCGGTTTAGACGACACGGGCCGACATACGGTCTGCATTGAGGCGACGGATGAATTTCTTGCCTTCTCAAAAGCCGCCGGAAGCGACCTGTCAACACCTATGCCGCAATACGCATTTCCCGGATTAAAGGAGGGCGATAAATGGTGCCTCTGCATGCTCCGCTGGCGCGAAGCGTTGGAGGCAGGAATGGCCCCACGCGTTTATTTGAACGCAACACACGAAGCGGCCTTGACCGTGGTCTCATTAGAAGATCTGAAAAAACACGCCGCGGATTAGTTCACTTTGAAATGCGGAAGCCCGCACGTGAGTAAGGGCGTAATGTACAATGCTGAATATTAAGCCCTTACTGACGTGCGGGCTTCTGCATACGACGGAGGCGTAAGATACCCGCTTTTTGTCTCTCGCCGTTGCAAAACGATTTAGAGTTCAATGCACACCGTCGAACATCTTCGTCATCTTTTCGCGTATAACGACTGGGCCAACCGACGATCGATCGTGGCAGTGAGATCGTCGAATTCCGAAAGATCGCGGCAGATCCTGGCTCACCTGCTGATCACCGAGAAAGAATATTACGAACGCCTGTACGGCAAAGATTCGACGGGCTTCGATTTTTGGCCGAAGTTATCCGTAGAAGAATGCGGAGCGCTGGCCCGCGATACGGGCGAAAAATTTGAAAAGCTGTTAAGGCGATTCGATGAGGACGGATTGACGCTCACAACGCGCTACAAAACAAGCGAAGGCATCGAGCACGAAAACACCTTTCGTGAAATGCTGACCCACATACTTTTTCATTCCTCGATCCATCGCGGCAACATCATACTGAAACTGCGCGAAGACGGCTTTGAACCGCCAAAGATCGATTACATGATCTATCTGCGGGAAACAAAGTATATTTAACTTGAAATTTTGAGCGGATTGTCGTTAAATACAGAGTGAGAGGCCGTTAAAGACCTCTCACCGGAGTTACTAAGGAATTTCCTTAGTTTTACTCTCAAGTTGGATAAGGCGATGATTGAGTTTTTCAAGTGCTTCAATCATTGCCTTTTCTCTTTTTCGGCTGATGAGATGTTTTACGATCTCAAAACCGAGCCAGAGCAACTTGAGGCACTCCAACAGAACCATAAGTTCCATTTTTGTTACCTCCGTTTTCTGTATTTGCCAAAGAACCGAAGAATCCGATTCTCCGACGAGCGCGATTCTAACCGCCGAGTCGATTTCCGCCAAGCCGATGTTCGTAATTGGCGAACTTTGCGTTAAGATTCTCTATTCATGCTCGCGGAACAGGAACAATACAGCTTTGACTTTCATAAAGAGACCGCCGAGATCGTGGCCGAGTCTCATGATGAACTGAAAGTAAAGATCGGCGAATTCGCCGGTCCGCTTGACCTGCTGCTTTATCTTATCAGGCAGGAACAGGCGAATATCTTTGATATTCCCATAGCCAGGATCACTCATGAATACCTGAATTACATCCGCATGATGAAGCGGCTGGATATCGCGGTCGCGGCAGACTTTCTGGTGATGGCGGCCCAGTTGATCGAGATCAAATCGAAGATGCTGCTGCCGCGCGATCCGATGGCCGCAGAAGACGAGGAGATCGAAGATCCGCGTAAAGAGCTGGTAGATAGGCTGCTGGAATATGAAAAGTTTAAGGCAGCGGCAGAGATGCTTTATGAAAGATCGACCATTGAGCATGCCGTCTTCCCGCGTGGGACGATCGAGACCGACGAACACAATGCCGAGGTAAACGCGACCGTATTCGACATCCTGACCGTTTTCCAAAAGATCCTCGCCCGCCACAAGGACGAGGTCAAAATGGAGATCCACCGCGAAGAGATATCGCTTGCGGATATGATCCGAAATTTGAGAACGCGGATCTTTGCGGCCGGCGAGTTGAACGTCGCGGAATTCTTCGAATCGCTCGAAACAAAGCGCGAACTCGTAACCGCATTTGTCGCCGTGCTCGAAATTGTGCGTACCGAAAGCGTAAAATTGCTCCAGCGAAAAACATTTGCGGATATTATCCTGAAAGCGGAAAACAGTGGCTGAAACGATAGAAATAATTGAAGAAGAATTTGCGGCGGAAGAAAAACAGCCCCGCGACTTGGCGGACCTTTCGCGTGCGGTCGAGGCATTGATCTTTGTTGCGGACGAACCTATATCAACGCGGGCCTTGGCGGAAGTGCTTGAAGAGGAACGCGAACTGATCGAATCGGTCGTCGAAGAACTTGCCGGATCGTACGAAGAACGCCGCGGCGGCCTTCAGATCCGTCAGATCGCCGGCGGTTGGCAGATATCGACGCGGACCGAGGTCCACGAAGATGTGCGGCGATTGTTAAAAAGCCGCCCGTCAGCAAAACTCTCGCTCGCGGCTTTGGAAACACTCGCCGTGATCGCTTATAAACAGCCGGTGACCGTCCCGGAAATATTGGAAATTCGCGGAGTTCAGTCGGCGTCCGCGATCAAGACGCTGCTCGAAAAACGCCTGATCGTCACGAAAGGCCACAAAGAAACCGTCGGCCGCCCAATGCAGTACGGCACATCGAAAGAATTCCTTATCCACTTCGGGCTGAAGGATCTAACTGATCTGCCGAGTATCGAGGATTTTGAGGATCTTGTAAGTCCGTAGCGGAAACGTAACGCGATCATGACTCCAATTTACGTATGAAGGTCCACATCATAGGCGACGGCTCGTTCGGCACGTTTCTTAAAGAGCTGCTTCCGCCGTTTTTCGAGATCGACAATGCCGCCGAAACTGTTATCCTTGCGGTTCCGATCTCTGCCTATGAAAGCCTTGCGGCAGAGCATCGCGACAAGCATTTGATAAACGTTTGCAGCGTCCAAAGACCGAGCATGGAGATGGCGCTCAAGCACACAGACAACGTGACCGGCATCCATCCGCTATTCGGAAAACGGACGCCGGCGGACAGGCGAAATGCGATCCTTACCTATCAACTTGCGTTGAATAGTCCATTCGCTGACGCTGAACAGGAGTTCCTTGATGGATTTGCAAAGGTTTCGAAGATCGTGCGGACCGATCACAACGGCGAGGCTTTTACACCCGATTCTCACGATCGACTGATGGCGAAAACCCACGTGGCAGCCGTGCTTGCCGCAAAACAGATGAAAGTTTTTGTCGAACGGGCCGATGACGTCCCGGACGAATTTTTGCCGAACAGCTTCAGGCTGATGCGCGATTTTGTAAAAACACTCGATGATATGCCGCAAGGAACGATAGAAAGTATAATGGCGAATCCGTATTTTTGAATCCGCTAATAGTGGAATAGGCTAAACTGTCCTTTGCTCCGACTTTGCGTACTTTGCGAGCTTTGCGTGAAAAGAATCCCTTTATCTCACGCAAAGCTCGCGAAGAACGCAAAGGTAACCAAGCACGGTATGATCAAGGTTTCGGGTACCTCATGAAGGAAAGACTACAAAAACTTATTGCCCAGGCGGGCATTGCCTCGCGGCGGGCGGCGGAAGAAATGATCCGTTCCGGCGAGGTCACGGTCAACGGCGAGGTCGTCACGGAACTTGGCACAAAGGCCGATCCGGAAAAAGACCATATAAAGGTCCGCGGAAAACTGATCAACCGGAAACTTGCTTCTGCGACAAAGGCCTACGTTCTTCTGAACAAACCAAAAGGCGTTCTTTCAAGCGCCGCCGATCCGGAAGGCCGCAAACTTGTCACCGAATTGGTGAAAGGTTTTGGAAAGCTCCATCCGATAGGCCGTTTGGACTTCAATTCCGAAGGCCTGATCATCCTCACCAATGACGGCGAGTTTACGAACCTTGTCGCGTCGTCAAAACGCATTCCGAAAATATATGAGGTAAAGGTGAAAGGAATGCCGCCCGCTGCCGCAATAAACAAACTTCGTCGCGGCGTGCTGCTCGAAGATGGGTTTAAGACAGCACCCGCCGAGATCCGCGAACTGCCTTCAACCGAAAAGAACGGCTGGTATGAAGTAACGCTATACGAAGGGCACAATCAGCAGATCCGCAAGATGTTCGATGCGATAAGCCATTCGGTCGTCAAACTTCGGCGCATCGCGATCGGCAATACCCGCGACCCATTGCTGCCGGCCGGAAGTTATCGAAAATTGTCGGCTGACGAGATCGAAGGCCTCAGGAATTTTACCGTGCTCGCTAAACGGGCGGCCCCCCGCAAGAATGCACTGCGTCCCGCTACGGGGCCGCGAGCATCATCCTCAAAAACCCGTCGGCCCGCCGACCGGTCTAAGGTGCGGCCCGGCGCAAAAGCGAGCGGTGCTCGACCATCAGGCAAAGGTCCTGGACGACCTTGATACCGGCACGGGCAAATTTCTCGGCCGCCTCATCGTTGCGAATACCAAGCTGGAACCACACGCTCTTGGGCTTCTTCTCCAGAATATCGATCGTGTGTTTACCAATGTCATCCGGCCGGCGAAAGACATTCACCATGTCGATCTCGCCGGGAATTGCCGTCAGGCTGCGATAAACAGGCTGTCCCAATATCTGCGTCACGTCAGGATAATAGACCGGAACAGGCACGATCTCGCATCCCGCGTCAGCCATATACTTTGGAACGTAGAACGCCGGCTGTGCTGAATGTGATTCCGGCTTAATGCCAAGCACGGCGATCCGTTTGGTCCCGCCCAGCAGTTCCCGCACCTGATCGTCAGTCGTCAAAATATTTGTTCGCCAATCCATTCTTCTCTAATTTTAGGCGGTAAAGGACGAAAGTCCAAAACACGCGATGAGATGGACGACCTCTGGTTTCGGATGCTTACCCATCTTTTTGATGATTTTCGTCGTGGCGAAGCCGGTAGCCGAACCACGAAAACCACGAAAGAAGAGGACACGAAAGTTCACATGCCAAGATCTTTTCTGCGAACGTTGACTATCGGATCGTGTCCTTGCCGAAATTCAAGGAATAGCCAGGGAAATATTGCCGATGAGTTGATATTATGCTACTATAACGATTTGTTATACACGCATAATTATGAATTTTGAGCTAAACGAAGAACAGCAGCAGATCAAATACAGCATTCGCGAGTTTGCCGAGAGCGAGGTAAGGCCGCATGTGCTTGAATGGGACGAAACGCAGCATTTCCCTGAGGAATTGCGGCCAAAGCTGGCCGAGCTTGGATTGCTTGGCGTGATCTTTCCGGAAGAATACGGCGGTGCCGGAATGGGCTATGTCGAATACGCGACGATCATCGAAGAACTCGGCCGCGTCTGCGGTGCCGTCGGCCTGTCGGTCGCGGCGCATAATTCGCTTTGCTCAAACCACATCTACACATTCGGCAGCGAAGAGCAGAAACAGAAATATCTCGTCCCGCTGGCACAGGGCGAATCGTTTGGGGCCTGGGGCTTGACCGAATCGCAGGCGGGTTCAGACGCGTCGGGAACGCGGACAACCGCTATACGTTCGAACGGCGGCTGGAAGGTCAACGGGTCGAAAAATTTCATCACGCACGCTATCGCTTGCCAGACGCTTGTGGCCGTCGCGGTGACCGACAAGGAAAAAGGCAGCCACGGCATTTCGGCGTTTATCTTTGATAAATCGATGGAAGGATTTCGGTCCGACAAGAAAGAGAATAAGGTCGGGATGCGTGCGTCGGAAACGGCGTCGGTCGTTTTCGAAGATTGCTATGTCCCGGACGAAAACCGCCTCGGCAGCGAGGGCGAAGGGTTTCTTCAGGCAATGAAGATCCTTGACGGCGGGCGAATATCTATCGCCGCACTTTCGGTCGGCGTGGCTCAAGGGGCTTACGAAGCCGCCGTGAAATACGCAAAAGAACGCCAGCAGTTCGGCCGCCCGATCTCGGAATTTCAGGCGATCCAATTCAAACTCGCCGACATGGCAACCCAGATCGAATGCTCACGGCTGCTAACTCTCCAGGCTGCCGCCTTGAAGGATGCCGGAAAACCCGTGACGCAAAAGAGCGCGATGGCAAAGCTCTATGCCTCAGAAACCGCGGTCCGCGTCTCGGAAGAATCCGTCCAGATCCACGGCGGCTACGGCTATACAAAAGACTACCCCGCCGAAAAATACTGGCGGGATTCAAAACTCCTCACCATCGGCGAAGGGACCAGCGAAATACAACGGTTAGTGATCGCAAAGAATCTGTTAAAGGCGTAAAGAGCGAATGTTCTTCAAAACACGTCGCACGATGTTGCATCTATGCAACATCGTGCGCTATTATCATTGACCTTGGATCACGATCAATTTCAAAGGAGATAAGTATATGAGCACAACAGCAGCAGCAAGTTCGAATAATATCGCTTCGGCCCTGATCGCCGAGATGGAGCAGGAAGCGAAGGTCACGAGAACGTGCCTGGAGCGGGTCCCGGCCGAAAAGTTCGATTGGAAGCCGCATGAAAAATCAATGCCGTTCGGCAAACTCGCGGTGCACATTGCCGAGATGTTCAGTTGGACGCCGGCGACGCTTCAGCACGCCGAGTTGGATTTTGCCGCGATGGACTATAAGCCGTTTGAGCCGGCGACAACGGCCGATCTGGTCGAATATCTCGACAAGACCGTGGCGGAAGCGATCGATGTGCTGCGGAACACCTCGGATGAACAGTTTCTGGAAACCTGGACATTGCGAAACGGCGAAGCGGTCTATTTCACGCTGCCAAAAGTAGCGGTAATGCGTTCGTTCGTAATGAATCACATCATCCACCACCGCGGCCAACTTTCGGTCTATCTGCGGTTGAACGACATTGCCGTCCCGTCGATCTACGGGCCATCGGCGGACGAAGGGCAGATGTAGATACAAGGACCGCTCGTAAAACACTGAGCCGAAGTCAGTTGAATCGCTCCTGACGATCCTTCCGCGATTCTTTTCTCCGGTTCATCTTCATCCTGGATCATATTGAAAGGCTGACCACGGAACGGGATAGATCGGAGTAAAGATCCGAAACAGACGCTCGAATCAGAATTTAGAGACAAGAATCCTAATATTTTTATAGTATTAGGATTCTTCTTTCTGGCGCCCATTGAGAATAGTTGTGAGAAAGCGGAATTGATGGGAAAATATGGTTTTGAAGAGCCATTTGAGGCACCGGCGTATGTCTGAAATAAAACTAACCGCAATTTACGAAAAGGCTGCTGAGGGTGGCTATATCGGGTATGTTGCCGAACTCCCGGGAGCAAATACTCAGGGCGAAACGATCGAAGAAACTCGCGAAAACCTAAGAGAGGCCGTGACGCTGCTGCTCGAATGCTATCGTGAGGATGCTGAGAATCGGCTCGAGAACATAAAACAAGCAACTAAAGAAGAGTTGATCCTGCATGCAGCCTAGGGATGAAACGCAAGGTACTGATCCGGCATCTTGAGAAGAACGGCTGTGCATTCAGGCGCGAAGGCGGAAACCACACTGTTTTTAAGAACTTGGCCAACGGCCGCATGGCCGCGGTACCGCGTCACACTGAGATCAAGGAAAATCTGGCGAAAAAGATCTGTGATGATCTAGGCGTTCCACGCGCCGTATTGAACCAATGATCGACGTAGAAAAGCTATTTGCCGGTGATCCGCGGACAATTGCCCGTGCGATCTCGCTTGTCGAGAATTACGGCGCCGGCTCGGCCGACCTGATGAAAGCCGTATTTCCGCGAACGGGAAACGCAAAGATCATCGGGATAACGGGTGCACCCGGTGCCGGAAAATCTTCGCTGGTCGATAAACTAGCGTTGTATTATAAGGAATCGGGAAAACGCGTCGGGATAATCTGCGTTGACCCAACAAGCCCTTTTTCAGGCGGAGCGATCCTTGGCGACCGCATCCGGATGGCGACGCTTGGACTGGATAAGAATGTCTTTATCCGCTCAATGGCGACGCGTGGGAACCTGGGCGGTTTGTCGCGGGCGACGGTTGACGCCGTTGCGATACTTGACGCGGCCGGGTTCGATTTTGTGATCGTCGAGACGGTTGGCGTCGGCCAGGACGAAGTAGAGATAGTGAAGGCCGCTGACGTGTCCGTGGTCGTGCTCGTTCCCGGAATGGGCGATGATATTCAAGCCATCAAGGCCGGGATAATGGAGATCGGCGATGTTTTCGTTATCAACAAGGCGGACCGCGAAGGCGTCCTTAGAACACAAAAAGAACTCGACGCCCTGCTTTCGCTCGCCCACCGGCCCGATATGTGGCATCCGCCGATCGTCAAGACAGTCGCGACCGAGAACAAAGGCATCGAAGACCTTTCGGCCGCGATAGACTCATACGTTGAATTCCAGGGATCTTCTTCGCACAGCAGCGATCGCCGCAAGTCGATAGCTCTCTGGCGTTTAACGGAACTTTTGCAAGAGCGTTTGCTCAAAGAACTTTTGAACCGCAACGGTACCAGCGAAAAGCTGGAAAACCTTGCGTCCGACATCGCCGAGAAAAAGATCGATCCGTACTCGGCGGTCGAACAAATTCTTGCAGAGGCCCGCACGTAGTAAGGGCGATACCGGAATGTCGCGAGCACCGTTTGGATTCGAAGTTTCGCCCTTACTGCGTGCGGGCTTTTGCAATTGGAACGCCTGAAAATTCGAAGTTTCGCCCTTACTCCGTGCGGGCTTTTGCAATTGGAACGCCTGAAAACTTTATGAAGATCGATCATCTCGGTATCGCGACGAAAGGCATTGATGAAGCCCTGAAGTTCTGGGAAAACGCCCTTGGCCTGGAGAATATTCATACGGAGACCGTCGAAGATCAAAAGGTCCGAATTGCGATGCTCCCCATCGGCGAAAGCCGCATCGAACTTTTAGAGCCAACCAGCGACGACTCTCCGATATCAAAGTTTCTTGAAAAACGAGGCGGAGGCATCCATCACATTGCTGTTGAGGTAAACGATATCGAGGCTGCCCTGGAACAGCTTAGGCAGAATGGAATGCGTCTTATTGATGAAAAGCCTCGGAAAGGTGCGGAAGGCTGCCTAGTCGCCTTTGTTCATCCCGGTTCGACCGGAGGAGTGTTGCTGGAGCTGGTTCAGACGCAATAGTGGCGATTTTTATTAGTGACAAGGGATAGTTCGATGTTATTATGCTCGTTTGCTGTGCATACGGGCGGGCGAAAGTAGATTTTTCTTAGAGAGGAAACGTAAATTGAGCAACTTACTTAAAGGAGCGATCCTATTGCTGGTCATACTCGGGATCGGGGCCGGCCTGGTGGTCTGGAAAAACAATGTCGGGGCCAGTCATGCGACGGTGGCTTCATTCAACAAGATAACAAAGGAAGAGATCGAACTCTTGCTGGCCGATCTTGCAAAGCAGAACCCGATGGTCCTAAAGCGGTTTGAGCAGGACCCGACAATGAAAAAGCAGCAGCTTGATAACCTGAAGCAGCTGCTGACCTTCGCGAGCGAAGCGAAACGCGAAGGCATGCACCAGGAACCTACAAACCGCCAGGAACTGGAAAACATCCGTGCCGAAGTCGCGGCCGTCAACTACGACAAGGAAATAAACAAGGACAAGGGGCCAATGCCTCCGTTCGGATTTATTTCCGAAGACCAGGTAAACGGTTTTTGGGCACAAACGCCCCAAACCGGCTTTCTGGCGTCGCTGAAGCAAAAGGTCGGCCTGGGCGAAGAGAACCATGAGGAAGCGTTTCAGAAGTTTCTCGATTCAAAGGTTGCCATCCTCAAAAGCGGCAATCCGAGCATGAAAGACCGCGAGATCAGCGACGAAGAGCGCAATCAGGCCCGCGACTTTTTTGCAAAGATCGAGATCTACGAAAAGGAATTCGACCAAAAGGCCAACGCCGGTGAATTGCCGAAGGAATTTGTCGACAAGGTAAACCTCCAGGTCAAACTGCAGCAGGCGCAATTTCTTGCTCAGCTTTTCTCGAAAGCTTCGGCTGAGAAGCTAAAGGTCACCGATGAGGAAGTCGATAAATACATCGCCGAACACCCGGAACTGAACAAGCCGGAAGTAAAAGCTAAGGCAGAAGAAGTGCTGGCGCG
>JADLDC010000389.1 GCA_020846885.1 Acidobacteriota bacterium
CCAACGTGCCGCTGCCGAGTTTGCCAAGAGCAAAAACGATCGGATCGGGCGTAGCGGCCGGAGACGAACGTGAGCCATTGCCGGCGGCGATCCGTACGGCGGTCCTGATCGCGGCTTCGGCCAACAGGGTTTGCCTGTCACGGACCTCGGCTATCGTCAGGCGTTCGAAAACATCCGCCGCCGCGATCTCAAGCATCAACCCGGACCAAAGCGACCGCATCTGTTTCAATATTGTTGCCTGATCGGCCGCACTATCGACATTATCCGCAAATTCAGTTTCATAATTCCTGATCGGCCGATCCGCGGCGTCGATGTCGAGGCGTTCGATAAGCCCGGGCCGGGCGGCTATCATCTCAGCGAACTGCGGAGAGATCGCGGCAAATCGCCGGATCGCCTCAGAGCTATTCTCGTCAAGCGTGACGCCGGCATCTTGTTTTTCTATCGAGGCAAGGACCTGATTTGCAAGATAATGGCCCGGCGGCATGTCTGCATCTCCCCGGCCATCCGATGGATGACGCGGGTGGTCCGGCCTCGATAGCCCTTCGGGACAGATCGCGGATTCGCCCGCTTGCCCAAAAACGCGGAGAAATGTTTCGCGGACGTTCCGCGTATTCGCCGTAAGTGCCGCGTCAAATTCCGGCCGTCCCGCAAATTGCATCTTGGCGGCCAAAAGCTCGAGTTTGTCCGGGTCTGTTGGCAGGGAATGGGTTTGCAGGCCGTGCTCCATCTGCAGAATGTGTTCGAGCCGCCGAAGGAGATCATAGGCGTTCGAAAGGCCCGATCGCTCATCCTCGGTAAGATGGCCGCGGTCCGCCAGGCGAGAAATACTGATAAGCGTATGCGGAACGCGCAGCCACTTGTCCTCGCCGCCGTGAGCAAGCTGCAGGGCCTGAGCGATGAACTCAATCTCCCGAATACCGCCGCGGCCTAGCTTTACATTGAACGCGGATCCGGCAAGATGTTCCCGGTCGATCTTCTCTTTTGAAAGATAAACCTCGCGAAGCGCCTGATTTTTGTCACGGCCCTTGCGGAAGACAGCCGCTTCGACTTGCGACAGAAAGGATCTGAACAGCCCCTTGTCGCCGGCGCTTGCGCGTGGGCGGATCAGGACCTGCTGTTCCCAGCTTTGGGCCTCGGTCCGGTAATAGCGTACGGTTTCTTTGAGCGAAAGCGCCAGCGAACCGACGCGGCCGTGCGGACGCAGCCGCATATCGACCCGATATGCCGCCCCTTCGCCGGTTTGCTTGCCCACGAGCCGAATTACGGCCTCGGCAAATTTTGCGAAATACTCGCGGTTCGTCACAGGCTCGTTCGAACCTGTCCCGGTCGTCATTCCATCGGCAGAGTAGATGAATAGAAGATCGATGTCCGAAGAGTAGTTGAGTTCATTGGACCCGAGCTTACCCAGCGAAACCACGCAGACCTCCGCTGGTTTGCCGCGGCTTTTCTCATCCGTCTGGAATGGCGCACCGTAGCGGTTGTCCATTTCCTGCCGTGCCAGCCGAACGGCATATTCCAGGATCGTATCCGCGAGGCCGGAGATCTCTTCGGTTATCTCGGCCACCGTCGAAAGCCGCCGGATGTCGCGCAGAAAAATGCGCAAAAGCTCGCGTCGGCGAAATCTTGCAAGCACTATGTGCGGTTCGAGCGAGGAATGCGTGAGGGCGAAACGGGCAAGCGATTCAAGCAGGTCCTCTTTTCGCTGCATCGGCGTTTCAAGCCGCCTGGCGGAAAGCCATGCAATATACTCAGGATTCTGTATCAGCGTCGCCGCCAGAAGCGGGCTGTAAGAAGCCAGTGTCAGAACATCAGAAAACAGGCCTTCTTCCCGCCGCAGCCGCGCTGCTTGCGACGGGTTGCGTTCAGCGAACTGCTCGAAGAAACGCCGGGCCGATCCGGGTGAGGGCAGATCGCGTATGAGAAATTCGAAGCGATGTTCCGGCTGGTTCATTGGCGAAATCGAGCGGGAACGATACCGAATTTTTTGATCTTGTATCCAAGGATCCGCTCAGTTGAATCTAGCATCTTGGCGGCCTTTGCGATATTGCCGCGGGTCGATTTCAACGCGTCCTGTATAAGATCGCGCTCGAACGCATGAACGGCACCAGACAGCGACATGCTCGTCACGGTTCCCGATACCTCGGCGGTCTGCAGCGTGGGCGGCAGATGATGGCCGTGGATCACGTTCGAATCACAGGCAAGCACCGCACGCTCGATCGCATTCTCAAGTTCGCGAACGTTGCCGGGAAAGTGATAGCTCATCAACATATCTATCGCCGGCGTTGAGATGCGCCTTATGCGTTTCCCGTGCTCGTTCTCGTACTTTTCAAGAAAATGCTCGGCAAGAAGCAGCACGTCCGATTTCCGGTTCCGGAGCGGCGGAAGATGAATCGAAAATACATTAAGCCGATAATAAAGATCTTCGCGAAACGCTCCGGTTTGGATGGCTTCCTCCAGGTTCTTGTTCGTGGCGGTGATAAGGCGAATGTTCGTCTTAACGGTCTCGGTCCCGCCGAGGCGTTCAAATTCGCGCTCCTGCAGCACTCGAAGCAGCTTGATCTGCGTTTGCAGCGGAAGATCGCCTATTTCGTCCAAAAACAGCGTGCCGCCTTCCGCCAGTTCGAAACGGCCGCGCTTTAGCCGGTCCGCCCCGGTAAACGCCCCGCGTTCATGCCCGAAGAGCTCGGATTCGATCAGCGTGTCCGGCAGGGCCGCACAGTTCAGTTTTATGAACGGCCTGCGGCTGCGAAGGCTGTTGTAATGGATCGCGTTGGCGATCATTTCCTTGCCCGTTCCGCTTTCGCCGCGCAGAAGTACGGTTGCATTGGACCTGGCGACCTGCGTCACCTGATCGTAAACTATCCTGATCGCGTTGGAATTTCCGACGATGTGCGAGAAATCGTATTTCTCCTTCAACTCCTGTTTCAGGTGCAGGTTTTCTTCGCGAAGCCTTTCGCGTTCACCGAGTACCGCCGTTTCGACACGCAGCGCCTGGCCGATAAGGGCCGCCGCAAGTTCAAGGAACTCGGCCGATGAACTTGAGACGGCGTTGCCGTTCGTTTGGACCACCAGCAGCCCGATCTTTTTCTTGCCGCTTTTTATCGGAACGAGGACCAATTGAGCGTTGCCGCCTTCGCGGTCCAGAAAGTGAAAGGATGGCCGGTGGGAGATCTCGATCGTTTCGGCCCCGGCCGATCGTTCAAAAAGCTCCGCAAATATTCCGGCCTCGGCCCCCGTCTCAAGTTTGCGGAACTCCGCGCTTACAAACCCGCTCGATGCCGCCGCCGCAAGTTGTTCCGCCGGGGCCCGATAAAGCAGGACGAACGAACGCCGAAAGCCGAGGCCGCCCGCGATCCGCTCGGCAACGGGGTTGAGATTGATCGTATTCGCCGTGTTCAAGGCAAGCAGATCGGCTATCTCACGAAGCGTTTTTATCGAATTGTCCATGGGTAACGTTCGGCTTGGCCTGGTTGGACCAAGACAAGACTGCTGTCTGCACCCTCCGCAAGCTACAAAAATGTAGCAGCCGCACCGGCTTTCTCAGGTTTATTCTAGCAGAATGTGAGATAGATCGCCGCAACTTGAGTTCGACCGCACCATTGGACGAGTCTGCTGGATACGGCCTGCGTCTCTAAGACAATAATGTAGGATTTCGGCAAGTGAGAAGACGTGCGTGTCCCGCTTTGCGGACATAGTGCCCGGGCTTGGTGCGTGTCCAGGTTTACCGGCCCTCCACTGACGATCGATCTTACGCTAGAATTAGGGCATATGGACCAATGGTTCGGGCTGGCGGTTCGCCCCGACGAAAACAAAGTTCGGCTTGAGGAGATGCTCTTTGACCGGTTTCGACTGCTGAGCAAACTCTATCTCCGCGAGGTGATAAAGAGCGAAAAATGCGAGGTCAACGGCCGCCCGGAGAACCGCGGCCGCAGGCTTCGCACGAATGATTTTGTTGAGATAACCCTCGATCCGCTGCGTCAGAACTCGATGGTCCCGGAAGACATTCGGCTCGAGATCGTTTTTGAGGACGCCGATCTGATCGTGATCAACAAGCCGACCGGGATGTTGTCGCATCCGTCGCACCGCGAAAAGACCGGAACGGTCCTGAACGCGCTTTCGCATCATTTGAACCGTCACGGCCAGGCCGCCTATATTCGGCCGGGCCTTATCCACAGGCTTGATAAAGACACGTCCGGCCTTTTGGTTGCGGCAAAGAATACTCGGGCACACGCCCGCGTCGGCATACAGTTCGAGAAGAAAAAGGTTGAAAAAAAATACCTTGCCCTGGTCGAAGGAACCGTCGTCGATGACGAAGGCACCATAACCGCCCCGATCGGAAGATATCCGGACGAAAAATTGTGGTCGGTAAAACCGGACGGTAAACGCTCCGAGACGCGGTTTCGCGTTCGCGAAAGGTTTGCCGATGCTACGCTGCTTGAAATGGAGCCCGTAACCGGACGGACGAATCAGCTTCGGATCCATTCCGCCGACATTGGGCATCCGATCGTCGGTGACACTCAGCGGGGCGGGCGCGAGTTTGCGCGATTGTGCCTGCACTCATACAAGATCGTTTTTCGCCATCCGACAACCGGCGCCGCGGTGACACTTGAACAACCCGTGGAGTTCGGCTACTGAACCTATTGTTCGATCTTAAGAGCGGTGTCCGAAAATATCTTCACGGCCACAGTGATATCGGTATTTGCCTCGGAAGCCTCACGCGTAAGCTGAACAAAGCCCTTGCCGAGGTCATAGCTTTCCGCCGATCCATTTCCAGGCTTTGAGTAACTCGCAAGATTGGAGATCTTCTTTTTGAAAAGTTCGGGAAGCGGGCTTCCGAGTGACTGCCGCGCGACCGCGTCGGCCACGTTTGCAAAGGCATTTCTGTAAGTGCTTTCGTTCGGGACCGGGCCGCTGGCGCTCGCGGTATAGGCCAGCGACAGCATCGAAGCGCCCTTTTCGACGCCCGTCGCAAAATACTCGATCTGAATAACAGTTCCGCCGCTGTTCGCAAATTGGACCTGCGGTCTTGATCCGACGCACTCGAACAATGAGGCAGGTTCGTCAGGGTTCGACCTTTCCCAGTTTCCGCCGCCGAGGTTAACGAACAGCTTCCCCGGGCCGGCCTTTGGATATCCGCAAACCTCCGCGGCAGGGAAATACACCGGCTCAACCGGCGGTTTCGCCGCCTGATCGGGCTGTCGACATGACGCCAGGAGCAACAGGCCGATAATGAGCACGGCCAGGCGATATGCGGTCACGGTGATCATATTTTCATTTACCCTGAAGTGCAGAATGGACCGTTTCGGTAAGCCGGGCCATGGAGAACGGTTTGCTGATAAAGTCTTGCCGTTCAATTCCATCACCTTTATCTGATTCATTTGCATTGCCTGACATGAACAGGATCGTCAGGCCGGGATGCAGCCTGGCCATTCGTTCCGCAAGTTCGCGGCCGTCCATGTGCGGCATATATAGGTCCGTCAAAAGCAGGTCAAGCGGGCCGAAATGGGCTTGGGCTATCTCGAGTGCTTCCATACCGGTGCCGGCCTGAAGGACCGTGTAGCCGGCCATTTCAAGAAATTCGCCGGTCACGCGTCTCACGGCGGATTCGTCATCGACCAGCAGGACCGTTCTCTGTGTTGCCGCGGCCGGATGCTCGCTGCCCGCCTCAACGGCACTTGGACTTTCCGGATCTATTCTCGGAAACTGAATTCGAAACGTTGTTCCCTGGCCGGGCACGCTTTCGGTCCAGATATAGCCCTTTGATTGCTTCACGATGCCATAGACCATCGCAAGAGCGAGGCCCTTGCCCTTATCGGATTCCGCAGTCGAGAAGAACGGTTCGAATATATGTTCCGCGGAATTTGGCTCGATGCCGCCGCCTGTGTCGGTCATAGAGATCTGGACATACGGCCCGCCGGGCTGAATATCCGACGATCCTGTATCTAGATTGATATTCGCCGTTCCGATCTTGAGCGTGCCGCCGTTCGGCATTGATCCTTTCGCGTGTTCCGACAGCGTTGTCAACACCTGCACGACCTGGACCTGATCGACAAAACAGAGGCCGAGTCCGCTGTCGAGCGACAGCTCTACATTAATTCCCGCCGACATCGCGCGAAGATGATCGGCAAACTGCTCGACTATTGGATTCAGCTGTGACGGAGCAAGCGTCATCGGCTGTTTTCGGCCAAATGCAAAAAGCTGGCGCACGGTCGAGGCTATCGAGTTTGCGACATCCTTTATCTCGTTTACGCGGCCGCGAGCCGGGCTGTCAGGTTCGAGATTCAGGCCGAGGATGTCAACATGCAGCAGAAGTACGGCCAGGAAATTATTGAAATCGTGAGCTATCCCGCCCGCCAGACGGCCGAGCGCCTCGATGCGGTCCGATTGCCACCGCTTTTTCTCAGACTCAAGCGCCTCACGCTCGGCCCTCGTTCGTGCGGTCAGGTCGATAGCGAATACCAGTTTTCCGCCATCGGCCATTGGCTGATAGAACAGTTGACAAACCACCTCGGTGCCATCGGAACGGAGCAGGGCCGTCTCGATCGGGTTTGATGTCAAAATTGAATCCGGGTCCGCGGCGATCCGGTCGAGATTCATTCCAAGCGGCTCGCCGTCGGCATATCCCAGCACTTCGCAAAGCCGATGATTTGCCGCGGTCAGAACTTGCGACCCGTCCATTGCGAATGATGCTATCGGCGAAAGCCGCAGCAATGCATCCAGGTCCTTGGACGAACTGATCTCCGTAAGTGAGTCGGCCTCGTCGGCCGCGTCAGCAATTTGTTGGGAAGCTCGAGGCATTGAGTTATTCTTGACTATTTTCGCTCTGTGTCAAACGCGGACGGGCCAAATTCACTCGCCTGTCGGGCGGCGCTGATCAGGTGTATTGTGCCGGTAAACGTACGCCAGTACCTCGGCGACCGCACCAAAAAACTCGATCGGGATGATCTGTTTTGGTTCGACTACTTTGTACAACCCGCGAGCAAGCGGGGGATTTTCAACCAGCGGGATGTCGTTATCACGCGCGATCTCGCGGATCTTCGCCGCAAATGCATCGGCGCCCTTTGCGACGACCATCGGGGCGGCATCCTGCGCGCGGTCGTACCGAAGGGCGACGGCAAAGTGGGTCGGATTAGTGATCACGACAGTTGCCGTGGGCACATCGACCAGCGAACGTTTTTGCGCCAGCATTCGCGCCGCCCGGCGCCGCTGGCCTTTTACCATTGGGTCGCCTTCCTGTTGTTTATACTCGTCACGAATTTCCTGCTTCGACATTCGAAGAGATTTTTCGTGCTTATAATACGCGTAGCCATAGTCGCCCGCGGCCAATACAAGCAGGACGACCGCGCAGCGAAAGGCAAGCGAGAACAATACGCCGCCAAGCTTCGATGCCACTGCGGGAAGCGGCGCGTGTATCAGCGACGGGGCCTCGGCGATCAGAGGCGAAAGAACTCCGTATGCGACGGTCGCGATAAAGGCGAGTTTGATCACCGATTTGAGCAGGTTTACCAGCGCGTCCGGGCCGAAAACGCGTTTCAGGTTGTTTATCGGATTCAGCCGCTGAGATCCCTGCGTCATCGGATGGGCCGTAAATGACAACCCGCCCTGCGCTACATTGCCCGCAACCGACGCTGTAAAGGCAAGCAGGATGACCGGAACTGTCAGCATCGCGAGAAACTTGCCGGCCCCGAGCACCATAACGTGAAGATCGGTATCCGATATCTGCGTAAGATGGGTGATACTCTGCGCAGTTTGTTGAAAACTGAAGGCGATCTGTTCAAGAAAACTTCCGCTGAACAAATACACGGCTGTCAGCGCGGCAAACAGGGAAAAGGCCGACGGAAGCTCGGCACCACGGGCGATCTGGCCCTTTTTTCGCGCGTCCTCGCGTTTTTTAGGAGTGGCTTTTTCTGTGCGTTCCTGTGACATTTCAGATCAGCGACAAGACCTTGATCAATCCTTCATGTATCCCGCCGAGAACATCGCGTACGGCCGAGGGAAGAAAGTACAGCGATGCTCCGATCAGCCAGAGCCCGACACCGATCTTGAGCGGAAAGCCCAAAATGAACACTTGAAATTGCGGTGCCGTCCGGCCGAATATCTCGAGGGCGAATTCGACCGCAAGAAGTACGATAACGGCCGGTGCGGCAAGCGTTACACCTACCACAAGAGCATCAGATGAGAACCGGATCAAAAGATCGAGAAGTTCGTAGGACAAAGCAAAAGAACCGGGAGCCGTTGTCGAAAAGCTCTTGACCGCCGCGGCAAGGAACCAGTGGTGGCCGTTGGCGGCAAGCAGGATCATCATTGCGAACATTTGCGCAATGGTCCCAAAAGCGGTCGTATGCGCCTGCGTCGAAGGATCAATGATACCGGCGAGCGAAAAGCCCATCTGCGACGACAAAAGATGCGCCGCAAGTTCAAAGCCGCTGAACACAAGTTTGCCGACAAATCCCAGGACCATCCCGATCGCGAGTTCGCCGAACATTACAGGCAGCAGAGCCCAAAAACTGTCAGGAGGCGTTGGGATGCGGGGCATTACAGCCGGCGTCAATGCGATCGCCAGTACGAACGCCAGGACAACGCGGACCTTTGCCGTGACGGCTTTGCTTGACCAAAACGGAGCAAAAGTTACCAGCCCGCCGACTCGTGCAAGGACGACGAAGAATACGAGTAGCGGGTGTAGTGGTACTTCAAATGTATCCAATTTAGTTCAGGCTCAGTTCACGAATGGAGTGAAATCGCCGAGGATCGATGCGGTAAAGGTTGTCAGGACTCGCAGGATCCAGGGGAAAACGATAAGGAATACAACAAAGATGGCGATCACACGCGGTGCGAACGAGAACGTCTGGTCCTGTATCGACGTAAGCGTTTGGATCAGGCTGACGATAATGCCGACGACGACCGCCACGATAAGCATCGGGGCGGCGATCCACATAAGCGTCGTCAGAGCGTTTTGGATAAGAGTTGTTACAAGCGCGTCATTCATACTGCTACATCAAACTCCGGACAAGCGAACCGACGATCAAATACCATCCATCGACCATTACAAACAGCAGTACCTTGAGCGGCATCGACACTACTACGGGCGGAAGCTGCATCATTCCCATCGAGAGCAGCACGCTTGAAACAGCAAGGTCGATTATCAGGAACGGCAGAAAAAGCACGAATCCGATCTGGAACGCGGTCTTAAGTTCGGAGATCATAAATGCCGGCACCAGCGCCGACGTGGGAACTTCCTCCGCCGAATTTGGCCGCGGGCCTTTCGATAATCGGATGAACAGTGCGAGGTCTTTTTCACGCGTGTGCTTGAGCATATAGGCCCGAAGCGGGACGAGGCCTTTTTCGAGTGCTTCCGATTGCGAGATCGTGCCCTCGCTCATCGGGAGATACGCGGTGTTGTATATCTCGGATAGTGTCGGGCTCATAACAAAGAGCGTTATGAACAAGGCCAGCCCAAGCAGGACCTGATTGTTCGGGGTTTCCTGTGTCCCGAGAGCTTGCCGAAGAAAGTGAAACACGACGATGAGGCGCGTAAAGCACGTCATCGAGATAAGAAGGGCGGGAATGAAACTGAGGAGAGTTAAAAGGACGACTATCTGCAATGGGGTCGAACTGTTTGCGGCCTTGTTCAGATCGACAGTTGCGGCGGGTTTTTCGGGAGGTTCGGGCGCGACAGGCTGACCGCTTGCCGCGAGAGGGGTGAGGAACAAAATGATAGAGAAAAATGCGGGCAAAAATATGGCTTTCATTAGCTGGCTTTGCCCCCGGGAATAATTTTATTCAATGCGGATTCGGCGTGCTTTAGAGCGGCCTTGAATGGTGTCGTGTCTTCGGCAAGCAATTCGGCCACAGAGCGCGGCACCGCTGGTTCCGAAACAACCTCGCCGTCTTCTTCGGCCAGCAGCGTGAACGATTGGGGCGTGGAACCGACCAGCAAAATTCGCTGGCCAAACCTGATCGTTGATACGGTCCGGCTGTTTCCGAGCGAAACGGAGGTTAAAACCGCAAGGTCCTGGCTGCCCGGAGATCCGGCCTTTGTGCCGTAGCCAAGTTTTTTTGCTCCCCACGCGCCGAAAAAGATCAGGCCGACGATAAAGGCCATTGATGCAAGTGTCTTAAGCAGCAGCCCGGTCGAACTTGGCCCTTCGGATGCGGCGGTTTCCTCAGATCGCATAAACGGGATCGGCTCGTTCTCACCCAATGGTTCTGCAGCGGCCTGAACGGGCGCGGTTTGAGTTTTCGGCTCGGCGGTTGACGTCGAGGCAAATACGGTCGCCGCGGCAAGTGCTAGAAGGATCGAGATCAAAAAACAGTTCTTCATTTCTTTTGGCCGGTCAGTATCTCATTTACGCGGACACCGGCACGGTCTTCGATCACTACTATCTCACCGCGCATCAATGACTTGTTATCCGCCCTAATATCGACGCCTTCGCCCGTTGAGCGTGAAAGCCGGACGATGCTGGCAGGCTCGAGGCCGAGAATGTCCCGGACCTTCATCGTTGCCCGCCCGAGTTCAACCGATAGCGGCAGACGCAGATCGAGAAAATTGCCCCAGGCGGCAATTATTGATTCGTTTTCTGTTTTCATTGGATCAGAGCTGGACGATAAAGTCCGTGATGTAAATGGCCTGGACGTGCGGTTCTTCCGAGGCGGCCTGCGCGGCGCTTAGAAGTTCCTTTCGGAGCTTTGCCTTGCCTTCGGCGTTAAGCACATCCTCCGACTTTTTTTCCGCAAGGACAGCAAGCATTGCATTCCGCACCCGAGTGATAAAAAGCTGGTCCGGCTTTTCGCTCTCGCCGCCTTCACCGCCGTCGATTCCGAGGCTGACGGTCATGCGAAGATAGCGTGCCTGCGCGGTATCTGCCAGGTTGACGATGAACGGCGGAAGCTCGACGACCGCTTTTACGTTCTCATCGTCCGGCAAGGAAGAACCGGCTGGCTTGTCATGCTCTTCGCCCGCAGGCTTTTCCTCGGAACCGGGTTCTTCGTCCTTCGACTGGCCCTTCTTGCCCTTTTTCTCAGGTTTTCCGTTTTCAGCCGCCGCGGCCGACGAAGCACGCCAGAAGTAATATCCGCCGCCGCCGCCGCCCGCAAGAAGAACGACCAGGACAATAATGATCAGAAGCTTCTTCTTGCCGCCTTTCTTTGGCGGGGCAGCTTCTGTATTTTGAGTTGAAGTTTCGGACATAGAGAATTCTCCATCGATCATTAAGCGAAATGCGTGCCAAACGCCATCGCCACGCTTTTATCAGTAAA
>JADLDC010000390.1 GCA_020846885.1 Acidobacteriota bacterium
AAACAAACGGAGATCGAACTTAATTTTACATGGCAATTTCGGCAAACGATATAAGAAAAGGGATGGTTATCCTGCATGAAGGTTCACCTGTAAAGGTAATGGAATTTCACCACCACACGCCCGGCAATCTGCGTGCGATGGTACAGGCCCGGCTGCGGAACCTGCTTACAGGCAACTCGTTCGAGTACCGCTTTCGGTCGAACGATACGCTCGAAAAGATAACGCTCGAGCAGCACAAGATGGAGTACCTCTATTCGGACGGTACGCATCATCATTTCATGAACAGCGAGAATTACGAACAGGTTGCCCTTACCGAAGAAGAACTCGGCGATGCGGCGCAATGGCTGATGCCGGGCCTTAAGATCGAGGTCGAATTCTACAACGGTACGCCGATAGGTGTCGCACTGCCGTCGTCGATGGAGCTAACGGTCACGACGACCGAACCGCAGTTGAAAGGCGCGACCGCTTCCAATTCAAACAAACCGGCGACGCTGGAAAATGGCGTGACGCTGTACGTTCCGCCGTTCATTCAGGAAGGCGAGAAGATCCGTGTCAACCCGGCCGAGGCCCGGTACATGGAACGCGTGAAATAGGGCAGAGACGCGACCGGTAGGGAGTGTGCCGCTCGATCTTGGATTTTGGATCTCGGATTTGAAATCCGCATTCCGAAATCTCAAATCTCCGATCGTACGGCACACTCCCTACCGGTCGTGTTTCCGCATGCTGTTGGTTTATTCCATTCTTCTTTCCCTGGCATTCGCGCTGATGATGCCGCTGTTCCTGCTCCGGCGCGACAAATATGCCACCGGGTTCAGAGAACGCCTTGGCAATTACCCTGCATTTGAACACGACGGGCATCCGGTGATATGGCTGCATTGCGTTTCAGTAGGTGAGGCAAATGCCGCACGTCCGCTGGTTGACGCTTTACTAGCTAAATTTCCCCGTCACCGGCTTATCGTTTCGACCACTACGAAGACAGGACAGGAGCTTGCCGCACAAGCCTTTGCCGGAAAGGCCGCAGCGGTCTTTTACTTTCCGTTCGATTGGAAATTCAGCGTCCGCAAAGCCCTTGCGCATTACAGGCCGTCGGTTATTCTTCTGATGGAAACCGAGATCTGGCCGCGGCTGATCAGCGAAGCAAAACTCGCTGGTGCGGGCGTGGTTATCGTAAACGGGCGGCTGTCCGATAGGTCCGCCCGCCGCTATTCATTGATCGGCCCGATCATAAAAAATGTTCTCAACCGAATTGACCTTGCTCTTATGCAGAGCGAAAGCGACGCCGAGCGGATCGTTTCACTTGGCCGGGACCGGGCCCGTGTTGTCGTAACCGGAAATCTGAAGTTCGACCTGGAACTGAATGACACAGACCGTGCCGTGACCGAGGCGCTGGATACGCGATTTAAGATCTCAAATTTGACCGGTGAAACTTCGCTTTCACGGCCCTTGATAGTTGCCGCGAGCACGCACGAACCTGAAGAACGCTGGGTTCTGGAAGCATTCTGCTCCGTCGCGGCCGGAGTAGGCAGAATAAAACCGCGCCTGTTGATCGCTCCCCGCCACCCGGAACGCTTTGCCGCGGTGGAAAAACTTGTCAGCGATTTTCGCCGCGACCCGGCGTGCGAATGGCCCCGATATTCATTCAAGCGCCGTTCTGAACCCGGATCGGCCGAAGACAAGGATGCGGACATCATCATTCTTGATTCTATCGGTGAACTCCGTGCCGTATATCCGCTGGCCGAGATCGTCTTTGTCGGAGGTTCGCTGATACCGCACGGCGGCCAAAGCATTCTTGAACCCGCCGCCGCGGGAAAGGCGATCATAACCGGATATCACACGCATAATTTCGAGGCCGTGGTCCGCACATTTATCGGCAATAATGCACTGATCCAGTTGCCCGACAAGACAGGCGAGCAGATCGTGGATGAGCTATTTCTTGCGGTCTCGGACCTGCTCGAAAACGAGGCTGATCGGCACTCGCTCGGGGTGAACGCTGCCGCGGTGATGAACGCAAACCGCGGGGCGACGGCCAAGACGGTTGAGCTGCTTGCCGGCATTCTTGAATCGAGATGATCTTCATCTATCTTCCATTTGCGGCACTGCTTGTTTATTTCAGCATCAAGTCGTTTCAGGGTGGGTTGGAGTATTTGGAATATTTCAAACAGGAACTCGCAAAGCCGGTGAGCGATCACACTCCCCTTGCGACTGTCATCGTTCCGTGCAAAGGCCTTGACGAAGGCCTGAGAGAAAATCTCGAAGCTGTGATGGCGCAAAGCTATCCTTTATACGAAGTGGTCTTTGTGGTTGACGACGCTAATGATCGGGCCATGGGAGCGATAAGGGAAGTAGCTCGCGAAGGAGCGGTGAGCACAAAAGCGATCGTTGCTCCATTGGCCGTTGAGTCAGGCCAGAAGGTCGAAAATTTGCGTGAAGCTGTTCTACATGCCGATGAACGCTCGGAGGTTTTTGTTTTTGTAGATTCCGACGTAGGCCCAGCGAAAGATTGGCTGCGGGCGCTTGTCGCGGCGGTTGAGGACAAAAGCGTGGGGGCGGCGACGGGATATCGCTGGTTTGTGGCGGAAGAGACGGACCTTGCGACCGAACTTCGTTCGGCATGGAACGCTTCTATTGCGTCAGCGCTTGGACCGGATACAGGCTCGAATTTCTGTTGGGGCGGTTCGACCGCGATGCGGCGCGAGGTTTTTGAGCGCCTCGATATTCGCGATAAATGGCGGGGCACGTTATCCGACGATTTTGTTGTTACGCGGATCCTGAAAGAGGCCGGCCTTCCGATCTGGTTTGTTCCGCGGGCGATAGTAGCATCCGCGGGCCGATGTTCCGCCGCCGGCCTTTTTGAGTTCACCAACCGGCAAATGAAGATAACGCGCGTTTATGCCCGCGATCTATGGCTTAAGTCCTTTTTTGGTTCGGGCCTGTTCAACCTGGTAATGGCTGCGTCGATATTGATCGTCGCATTTTCTCCGATTGGAAAAGTTCTTTGGGTGTCCGGTTTGTTTACGCTCATCTGTGTCGCCATGCTCAGCATTGGCAAGGCTTGGCTGCGGTTGCGGGCAATACGGCTTGTCCTATCTTTCGCTGCTGTGGAGCGTCAATTGGCTAGCCAAATGATCCTCACCTTGTTCACACCGTTAATATTTTTGGTCAATTGTTTTGCCGCGCTTTTTTCTGCCACGATCACTTGGCGTGGTACGGAATACACAATGATCTCTTCATCCGTTACGAAATTGCGCCGCCATTGAGGGCGGCCTCATTTGCTGTCGGTTTCAACGCCCGCTTGTGCAGGGTGTTAAGATAACGTATCGGTATTTGGCTTGGCCGAATCGCGGAAATCGTGCATCAAAAGGACATATGCATATCTTTCGAATGAGCAATGGTCTGAAATTGTGCTTTCTTCTCCTGTGCATGGCCTTTGCGGCGTCGGGCCAGACGACGTTAAAGCCGGTGCCGGCCGTCACAGGAAAGACGCCGGTTATCATCATCCCCGGATTGACCGGCTCGAACCTGGTGAATTCGAAAACCGGCGAAGAGGTCTGGTTCAAGGTACGGCGAGCAAAGGATGATGACATTCGTCTGCCGATCTCGCCTGTACTTTCGCAGAACCGTGATGATCTTGTCACGAAGGATATTATCCGAAGCATTCAGTTCTTCAAGTTCCTGCCCGAAACCGAGGTTTACGAACGCCTCACGGCCGCGCTTGGCGAGCGTGGTTATCGTGAGGTCAAATGGGATTCGGCCGAGCCGGGCGATGAGATGGACACGTATTATGTCTTTCCGTACGATTGGCGGCTGGACAATGTAGAAACCGCACGGCTCCTTGTCCAACGGATCGAAACGCTGAAGCGACGGCTTGGAAAGCCTCGGATGAAGTTCAACGTTATCGCCCACTCGATGGGCGGCCTTATCGCCCGATACGCGGCGATGTACGGCGATTCTGATATCCCGGCCAGGCCGAAGCCGACGTGGGCCGGGGCCCGGCATTTTGAGAAGATATTTCTGCTCGGAGCACCGAACGAGGGGACGGTTGCCGCGCTGGACTCGCTGTTAAACGGGTTTTCATATATCGGCGGCGGATTGAATATCCCGTTTGTGCGGAATATAAACCGCTTCGACACGTTCTCAATTCCTTCGATCTATCAACTGCTTCCGCACGAAGGCAGTTTTTTGGCGTATGACGCAGACCTTAAGCCGCTAACGATCGACATATACGATCCCGAAATGTGGGAAAAGTACGGTTGGGCCGCGTGGCTCGATGACGATTTCGAAGATGAATTTCCATCTATCGGGCAGGAGGACGCTAAGGCATATTTCCGTGCTGTCCTGCTTCGTGCAAAGAGGTTCCAGGCCGCACTGGACGCGAATACCAGCAAAAAAGTGCCCGTTTCACTCTACATAATCGGGGCCGACTGTAAAGACACGTCAAATGCGATAATATTGCGGCGCGACAAAGATGACGCCCGGTGGGAAACACAATTTAAGGCGGACGGATACACGCGGGCAAACGGCGAAAAGGTGACCGAAGATCAACTACGGCGGGTTCTTTTTGCTCTTGGCGACAGCGTGGTAACAAAGCGGTCGCTGGCCGGTGAAAGCCTCACCGCTTCGGGGCGAAGGACGGCCTTGCCCGTTGTGGAAGAATTTTTCCGGTGCGAATCGCACAACAAATTGGCAACAAATCCTGAAATTCAGGCAAAACTGTTTAGCCTTCTCGGAGCGGATATCGACACGAAAGTCGCAAATAAGCCATAATTGGCATTTCTTGGGAGTATCTGATGATCAAAAATCTCCTTGGCGACGATAACAAAGAAGGGGCACAACCCGAGAGCGGGGAAAGCAGCAGGAAGCCGTCAGCCGTGATCGGGCTGTTTGATTCGATCGATGAAACTCAAAGTTCCGCGGACGAGCCGTTCATTCTTTCCTCGACGCCGCGAACATCATCCGCTGAAACGGCGCGGCGGTTCGGCCTCGCATGGTCCATCGGCCTTGTGTTTGTTGTCTCGGTCGCATTTTTGATGATCCTCGGCTGGGGAGCCGATCTTCTCTTCGGCTCATCGCCGTGGGGAATGGTGGCCGGTATAGTTGTCGGCGCTCTGATCGGGTTTTATCAGCTTTTTAAGATTTCGTCTCAAATATTTAGAGATTGAACATCATCGTCCTGCGTTGTTGTGGCCGTCACTCTGAATTTTCACCAGCTTCCGCCTCCGCCTCAGCCGAGCGCAATCGATTTCGTTCTTTCACCTGTGCCCTGATGCTCAAAAAGAAAGAAAGGCAGCCAAGGACAGCGGCAATGAATGCGCCGTCGTTGTTGTGCCGCCATAAAAAGTAGGCCGCGATAGCAGCAAGGCCTAGGGCCGTGATCTGAAAAACCCTTTCCATAAATTATTCAGCGCCGATCTCATCCTTCGCGATCTCGGCGACCGACATTGGACGGTTTCTTCGGCGCAGGATCGAGCGTCCAATAAAATAGCCCGGCAGGCCGAATACAAGTGCGAACGGAAGAGATCCTACCAGGAACGTCACAAGGCCGAGAATAAAGTTTAACGCAACTTCAAACCCAGCGCCGAACGATTCCGTGAGCCTGTCGAGAAAACCGGCGCTTTCGGCGGCAAAAA
>JADLDC010000391.1 GCA_020846885.1 Acidobacteriota bacterium
CGACGCCAATGGATGCGGAAAGGAACTTAACGTAATTTCTAGCTTTTTCCGGCAATTCGTCAAAACCCGTAACTCCAACGGTCGATTCACGCCAACCCTCAAGTGTTTCATAAACCGGCTGGATCGATCGGAGGTCGTGCGCCACAGCCGGAAACGTGTCAACTCGTGTTTCGCCTATCTTATAGCCGGTGCATACTTTGATCTCGTCCAGTTCATCCAGTACATCAAGTTTTGTCAGCGCGATCGAGTCGAATCCGTTCAATTCAGCGGCGTAACGAGTAGCGACTGCATCAAACCACCCACATCGGCGCGGACGCCGGGTGACCGAGCCGTATTCGTTGCCGCGTTCGCGGATGAGATGGGCGATCGGCTCTTCGGCATCGAGCATCTCGGTCGGGAACGGGCCTTCACCGACCCTGGTCGCGTACGTTCGGACAATTCCAAGAACCCCTGAAATATGATGCGGCGGAATACCGGCACCAACCGACGCACCGCCGGCTGTAGGATTAGAGGATGTAACATACGGATACGTGCCGTGATCGACATCCAGCAACGTGGCCTGAGCTCCTTCGAGCAGGATACGCTTGTTCGCTTTCCGGGCCTGCGCCAAAAAATGTGACGTCTCGGTTACAAACGGACGAAGCCGCTCGACGAGCGGGGACGTTTCATTATATATATCATCCGCTCTGAGCGGCTGCTGGCCGAATAGAACGATTATCCGATTGGCCTCTTCAAGATTTCGTTCGATCCGCAGCCGTAAAAGTTCGGGCGAGAGCGCGTCAGAGACTCTAATTCCGCGTCGGCCGACCTTGTCTTCGTACGCAGGGCCGATACCGCGCAGAGTCGTCCCGATCTTTTCATTTCCAAGCCTTTCTTCTGAAGTATGATCAAGTGCCTGATGATAAGGCATGATCAGATGGGCACGCGACGACACTTTAAGCCGGTCGGGCGTTACCTCAACTCCCTGCCCTTTTATCTGATCGACCTCTTCAAAAAAGGCTTTCGGGTCGATGACCATGCCGTTGCCGAGAACGCAGGTCTTATCCGGGTGAATTATCCCCGACGGAAGCAGCCGCAGGACGAACGCCCGGTCACCGACATATACGCTGTGGCCGGCGTTGTGCCCGCCCTGATAGCGGGCGACGATATCGAATCGGTCGGCGAGCAGATCGACGACCTTTCCCTTTCCTTCATCGCCCCACTGGGCGCCGATAATAACAATGATCATAGTTTCGAGTTTTCTATCAACCCACGCCATTCAGAGGCAAGCAGTCCATAAATCTCAAAATCGTGGAGCCGTCCGTTTCGGTATTCTGCCTGCCGCAGCACACCCTCGAGCTGAAACCCGAGCCGTTTCGGAATGGCCGCACTGCGCACATTCTCGGCAGAGCATCTTATCTCGATGCGGTTCATTTTCAGCTCGTTGATGGCAAAATCGATAAGCGTTCGGCACGCTGAGGATATGATACCTTTCCCTTGCTCGTCTTGCGAAATCCAATAGCCGATCTCGGTTTTCATCGCGGACCAGTCGAAACTGACAAAGCCGATCGAACCGATCAGCGTGCGGCCGCGAAAGATGCCCAGGCCCAGGCCTTTTCGCTCCGCTCTATCTGCCTGTGTTTGAGCAATGAATTCCCGGGCGGAACCGAGCGAATAATCCGGCGTCATCCAGTGCATGAATGCCCGAAGATGATCGTAGTTGCCGGAAACGGCCGCCAAGACAGACTCGGCGTCGTCCGCCAAAAACTCGCGCAGTTCTATCTGATCTTCAACTCGAAAACTTACCATCGGCCGAGCGTCCATCCATAAAGCTCGACATATTTTCGAGCGGCGTTTTGCCAGGAGTTGTCCTGCTCCATTCCGTTTCGCTGAATGGTGCGCCAGGTCTCAGGGTCAGCGTAGGCGAACAATGCCTCGTAGATGCGTTCCAAAAATCGATCCGCACTGTACGGGCCGAATTTAAAGCCGTTCCCCGTTCCCGTGACCGAATCGAAATTCTGCACGGTGTCGTCCAACCCGCCGACGGCCCGGACGATCGGTACAGTTCCGTAGCGAAGGCTGTACATTTGATTGAGGCCGCAGGGTTCGAATTTGGAGGGCATCATAAAGATGTCCGCTCCGGCTTCTATCTTGTGAGCCAGGCTTTCACTATAGCCGCGAAAGATCCCGACCTGATCGGGAGCGTGATCACGCAATGCCTGCCAGAAATCTTCGTACCGTTTTTCGCCCGAACCGAGTGAAATGATATACGCGCCGGTCGCAAGTATCTCGCCGGCAACCTGCATCATCAGGTCGATTCCCTTTTGAGCGGTCAATCGAGTAATGTTTGCAAAGATCGGCCGCTCGATCCGCACGGGCAGCGAAAATTCTTCGAGCAGAAGGCGTTTGCACTCGCGTTTGCCCTCAAGGTTCTGTTCGTCAAAGTGGGCGCCGATATCAGGGTCGGTCCGCGGGTCCCAGACCTCATAATCGACGCCGTTCGTTATGCCGACGAGCCGGTCCGACCTCTGACGCGTGAGCCAGTCAAGGCCATAGCCGTTCTCGGGCATTTGTATTTCTTGCGCGTAGCGGCGGGAAACCGTTGACAGCGTGTCAGACACCAAAAGCCCGGCCTTCATCGCCGAAGCGGCGCCGTTTGAAAGAAACGCGTTCCGTTCCTGTTCGCCGCCGAAGCCAAATTTCCACAATTCGTCCGCTCCGAACACGCCTTGATATGCCATGTTGTGGATGGAAAATACGGTGCGGGTTTGCTGCCAATATGCGTCCCATCGCCGCAAGGAGGCAAGTTCGACCGCCGAAAAGCCGCAGTGCCAGTCGTTCAGGTGAACAATATCTGGCGCTGGGCCGATGCGTTTCAAAAGCGTGAGTGCGGCGTGGTTAAAGAACGCAAAACGTTCGTGGTCCTCGCGATATCCGTAGATGGAATCACGATGAAAGTAAGACGGCGCGTCGATCAGAAATGTGGGTGAGCCGTTCGCCTCGCTGTAAAAGGCCTTTGCCGGATACACACCGCCGCGCCAATCGACGTTAAGATCGTCAATGGCCGTACTCCAAAGATATTCCGCCTTTGTCTGCCAATAGCACGGCGTGACCAGCACCGAGTCCACGCCGATCTGCTTCAAAGCCTTCGGCAAGGCCCCGGCAACATCGCCTAACCCACCTGTTTTGGAGTAAGGTACTGCCTCGGCAGAAATGACCGCAACGCGCATACTTCAAAAGGAATGTGCCGTATCAAGTGAATTGTAACAGATAATTTGGAAGTAGTTCTAGCCGCTCTCTTCTTCCTTCGCGAACTTTGAGTCCTCCCTTTGAGGCCTTTGTGTTAACGGTTTTTCTTAACACAAAGCTCACCAAGTTGAAGACACAAAGAGCACAAAAGTACTTGCGATTCAACTGTTACAGTCCACTAGAGTTATACGCGATTCGACAGGAACTTCAAATTGCCTCGTGGAGTCCAGACGAAAAAGGACGGCGTCGGAGCCCGAAGACTCCGACGCCGTGCCAACTTACGACCGATCTAGAATGTGATCCTGAACATCACATCGATCTGCCGTCCGCCGTTGTCATTCGTAGTTGAAATATCCTGGTAGGCAGAGCCGGGGCCTAGTTGCCCAAAAGTATCACCGCCGACACCGGCAGTGACCACGTCTGCTCCCCATCCGCCAATGCGGAAGTTCGGAGCGTTTAGAGCATCGAGTGCCGTAATGCGAAACTCGATGCTTCTGCGTTCACCCAACCTGAACCGCTTGACCAGTGTCGCATCGAGTTTGAAAAACGACGGTCCATAAAGGATCAGGTTATTGAAGCCGCATTGCCCGGCCGAACGCTGGATGCAGTTACCAATTCCCGCCGGAGCGATGTATTTGCCTTGCGGCCCGCCCGTTCCGTAGTTTGTTCCGTAACCGTTGGGTGTCGTTACGTCGATGTCGAAGGCCTTTTGGGTTTCCACGATGATGTCAGCCGGAAGGTATGTTACAACCTGCTCTCCATCAATGATCGTGTTCTTGTAAACGCCGATCATCTTTTGAAGGTCCTTCGCAGTCATCCCAACAAGCTGGACGTTGCCAAGCGAGAACGGTGAACCACTTTGCCAACGGATCGTCGGCAGCACAGTCCATCCGCCGACCAGAGCGTTAACGAACCCGTTCGAACTCCTAAGGAACTTGCGTCCCGAGCCGAACGGAAGATCGATCGTTGCGTCAACTTTGAACTGGTGGGTAATGTCAAATGCTTGAATATTTCTCGCCAGATCGATACCGCCGGCACGTTGCGAAAATCCCGCAAAGACAACGCTGCTCGATGCATAGGCGTTGGCCATGGCCTTCGAGAATACATAGCTTGCGTTGATCCGAACTCCGGCACTCAAGCGGCGACGGAACTCGATCACCGCAGAGTCATACCAGGTCTTGTTGCTGTTATCAACTATGAACGAGCCGCCATCAGCGGTGGAAGGGTTCACATAGAAGAAGTTAATGGGAAGCCCGTTTGCAATCGCGTTTGCACGCCGTGCGTCGGTTGCTTCGAACGCAGTGTTTCCGCTGAAAGCGAAGATATTCGGCGCATTTGGCGAAAGAGCTGCAACGAGACCGGAATTGGTGAAGTTCGATGCCGAGTATCTTGCGGGGTTTGAGGGCTGATAGTTCGCAGCCGAGTTAAAGTAAGCGAGCATTATCGGCAGAGGGCTCGTTCCCGTTCCGGGACCAAAATAGGCAAAATTCGCATGGCATTGGTTGGTTGGGGTCGGACTTCCTCCACCAATACATCGTCCAGCCGCAACATTCGCCAAAAGGTTTTGTTGTGCAAGCCGGAATTCATCAGCGAATCCGTTCTCAATAGTGTTGAATTCGTTAATATCATACTGACGCTGAAGATCTACGCCTCGGTTTCCAACATATCGGACCTCAATTACGGTGTCTTTATCAAGTTCACGCTGATAGCCAAAGCTGAAGGAATGCACAACGCCGGTTTTCAGATCCGGACTGAAAGCGTTTGTCGAATCCGATACTGCGAGGGTAATCGGGAAGGTTGGCTTCGTCCCGACGATGCCCGGAGCGGGCGTCAAGTTGGGATTATTCGGATCCCGTAGATTCGTACCAACGATCAGGTTGCCAAGGCCGACACTCCGGGAAAGTGACCTGGACCCGCCCGGATTTGCACCATAAATGCTTTCGAGAAGGTTAAATCCTTCACGAACAAACGCCTGCGAATAACCGCCGCGAAAAACGCTCTTTCCGCTCGATCCGAAAAGTGTTCTGAGAAATCCGCTCTCGCCGAAATCAGGGCTCCAAACCACGCCGACCGACGGAGCGAAGTTATTCATATCGTCATCATATGCTTTTTCACCCTTGGCCAATGGCACGACCCTTGGAGTTGTACCGGTAAGTACACCGGGCTTAAAGATATTGCCCAGTCCCGAAAGCCCGTAAACCTGGTCAAAACTTTCGAGCCGCGTATAGTTCCCTTCGCTCAAGGCTATAAACGCAGTTTGCGGCTGCCACCTGACGCCGAAATTGATCGTCAGATTTGGCTTAGCACGCCATGCATCCTGAACGAAAAGGCCGTACGTGTTCTGTTTCGACAGCCTGTTCAATGGGCCATTCTCTTCGTACGTCCCGTCCGGACCCAAAAACGCAGTGGTCGTATAAGACGAAACGCGACCGATGAGTGTAGCATACAGACTCCGGGCACCGGCACGCTGACTGCTCGGGAGCGCGTTAAAAATACCGAATGCGGGATCGGTAGAATCGATACCAAAGCCGACGGACGGAACAATGCGTCCAATCGACGAACCCTCCGCACGAACAATTTTGTACTGTCCGCCAAAGCCAATGCTGTGATTTCCCCATAGAGCAGTCACATTGTCAGTGAAATCATAGGTTGGCGTATTGCGGTCGCTGTACGAGTTTCGCGACACTGGCGAGGTTGTTCCAAAAAACCCAAGGGAATAGCCATTAGCATAATCAAAGTCAGCCTCCGATATTCCGGGACTGAACTGCGAGAGTCCGGTAGAAAGCGCATATCTGGCTTCGTTGATAATGCCCTCAGAAAGCGTCGAACGAACAGCGAACGAGTACGAATCGCGATTCGATCCCTGCGCATACCACGGGAATCCCGGATAACGCTCTTCCTGCCCGTTCAGAAAATCTTTCGACGGAACAAATTCCTGCTGGTTCGTAACGAATTCCAGGCTGTGGTTTTTTGTTAAGTTGAAATCAAGGCGAAGCGCGAGAAACTTACGTGTGCTGTCGCCAGAGGGAATAAAGTTGTAGCTCTGCGAATTGTAATTATTCGAGATCTCTTTGAACGTACCTTCCTGCTGCGTTGCCGATTGGATCCTTGCCAGGATAGCCGCCACTGTCGGATCAACTGTCGATAACTGACCTGCCGCCTGTGCTATCGAAAGCACGTTTACCGTCTGAACCACGCCGCCGGAGAGATATTTGAAATCGCCCGTTAGCGCGTGAGGCAGCAGGACAGTTCGTGTCCGGGCAGTCGCCTGCGGAAGCCGAAATTCTTCGTAATTAACAAAGAAGAAACGCTTGTCCTTTCCTGAATCAAACCAGGAACCGCCGCCGTCACCGAATCTAAAGAATGGGATCGGGCCGCCAAAGCTCGCGCCGTATTGATTAAGGCGGATCTTTTGCCGATATGCTTCGTTATTCTCGTCGCGCTGGCCATCGCGGTTCTGGTACCAGTAGTTCGCGTTCATGCTCTCGTCACGGTGTTGATAGAACGCGGTTCCCGCATAGCCGTTCGTACCGCGCTTAGTGACGAATTTCACCTGAACAGCACCATCGCCGCCCGATTCAGCACCCGGATTGGCAGTCGAAACGTTCACCTCCTCGATCGCGTCAAGACGCGGCCGGACATAGGTAAAGTAACCGTCGCTTGACCGCAACAGGTTATCCTGAACGTCAACGCCGTCGATCGTGATCGTTAGAGCTCCTTTGGGAAGCCCGTTGATCGAAGCGCTACGCGGCCGGCCAACCGTTGCCGTACCCGGTAAAAGGCCGATCAGGTCAAGAGCGTCGCGCGAGGCAACCGGCGTCTCGCTGATCTGACGGCCCTGAATGGTAGTGCCGATCGTCGCGGTCTGCGTCTGCAGCACTTCGCCGCCTGATCCGGTAACGGTCACGCTCTCACTAACATCGCCAGCCTGAAGCGTAACATTCACCGTGGTGGGAGTTCCGACGTCGACCTTGATCTGTTCAACAAGCAGTCGCTTGAAACTCGGCGCCGTAACGGCAACCGTGTAAATGCCGGAGTTGAGCGCCGGAATGCGGTAGCCGCCGCTCGAATTGGTTGAAACTGTGAATTGCTGGCCGCCTTCACCTCTGACGACGACCGTTGCGTTAGGGACGACTGCTCCGTTGGCATCCACGACCGTACCGGCTATGGACCCGGAGATCTGGGCAAGCGTCACCAATTGAAATACAAATATCAGTACGCCTGCCGCCAACAGACGTAGAGTTCTATCTCTCATTTTGCTCCTCCAAGATATAGATTCAAATACCCACTCAATCTTCAGAAAGAATAAGGACGGTAAAACCTATGCAAAAACTGAGAACCCTAGATTATGATCTTGAATGAATGAATGTGCCGAAAAAGCACAGGCAACATATATGCCGAAAAGAATGAAGCTACAATAGCATTGAATCAATTAAGTTTACAAGCCGGATCTCGCAAGTTTCCCGCCGAGAGATTTAGGATATCGGAGAATCTTCAAAATTTTGAATATCCATCGGGGACGCGTCGTTGTTTCCAGATACAAAAAGAGGATGTCTGAAAGATCCTCAGATAGCTCCACTTTGACCCATCCTATTCATAGATTCGGCCTTCCTTCATCTTATTCTGTGGTTAGTAATTCTTTACCACAGAAGAAGATGAAGGAAAGCCGAATAAAATGAACAGAAGTCAACGTCCACGGCGCCGGGAAGCTTTTATGACATCCTACTTTGAACGATCGATCCTACGCATTTAAGTCTGCATGGACGCGAGAAACTCGGCATTCGTCTTGGTCTTTCCAAGCCGTTCCAATACAACTTCCATCTGCTCAACAGGCGAAAGCGGGTTGAGCACGCGACGCATGACCCAGATACGTGCCAGGTCTTCCTTCTCGATAAGCAGTTCTTCCTTGCGGGTACCCGAACGCTGCAGGTCGATGGCCGGGAAAAGCCGCTTGTCGCTCAATCGCCGGTCGAGATGAATTTCCGAGTTGCCCGTACCCTTGAACTCTTCAAAGATAACATCGTCCATACGCGAACCTGTGTCGATCAAGGCCGTTGCGATTATCGTCAAGCTGCCGCCCTCTTCGATATTTCTCGCGGCGCCGAAAAAGCGTTTCGGACGCTGCAGGGCGTTTGAATCGATACCGCCTGAAAGTATCTTTCCAGACGGCGGAACGACCGCGTTGTGCGCACGTGCCAGACGGGTGATCGAATCAAGCAGAATGACCACATCGCGCTTGTGCTCGACAAGACGCTTGGCCTTTTCTATGACCATGTCCGCGACCTGAACGTGGCGGGTCGGCGGTTCGTCAAAGGTCGAGGAAATGACCTCGCCCTTGACCGAACGCTGCATATCCGTGACCTCTTCCGGCCGCTCGTCGATAAGCAGGACGATAAGTGAAACTTCAGGATGATTCTCCGTGATCGAGTTTGCGATCGTTTGGAGCAGCACCGTTTTACCGGTCCGCGGCGGGGCAACGATCAACGCTCGCTGGCCCTTACCGATCGGAGTGACCAGATCGATCACGCGGGCCGCGATGTTGTCAGGCCCGACCTCCATCTTGAGCTGCTCGTCCGGATAAAGCGGCGTTAGATTGTCAAAAAATACTTTCTCTCGCGACTGTTCCGGCGCCTCAAAATTGATCGCCTCGACCTTGATCAGCGCAAAATATCGTTCGCCTTCTTTCGGCGGACGGATCTGGCCCGACACGGTATCGCCGGTGCGAAGGTCGAATTTGCGGATCTGCGAAGGACTGACATAAATATCATCCGGGCCGGGAAGATAGTTGTACTCCGGTGCCCGAAGAAAGCCGAATCCGTCGGGAAGCGTTTCCAGTACGCCCTCAGAAAAGATCAGGCCGCTCTTCTCGGTCTGCGCGGCCAGGACCTTAAATATCAATTCCTGCTTTCGCAAGCCCGAAGCTCCCTCAATGCCCATTTCCTTGGCAATGTGCGTAAGTTCGCTTATCGACATGTCCTTTAGGTCGGCAAGGTTCAAAAGCTCGGCCTTGGGAGCATTCTCTTTAGATTGGGCTGACGCCCCATCGGTACTTTCGGGAGCACCGGCGGCGACAGGTGAACCGTCGGCCGGCTGATTATCCGTATGCACAGGTTTGGATCTGCGTGATGGTGTGGTTTTCGTTGCCATGTTGTTTCGGTATCTACCGCTTTCCCGCGTTTGACCGTCCAAACGCAGAAGTTGCCAAAATATTATTGCAAAAGCCCTTAATTCCCGGCCTGAAGTATATAGGTGGAGTTAATCGTATGGACCAAACGTAGTAAAACAGCTGAATCAAGCTCGTAAGCTCAATAAAATTTCGGGATTTATGAATTATTACTACACTTAGACCAAGAAAGCAAATAAATTTTTAGGTTTTTTTCAGCGAACGGCCGATCTCACCCCATAATTCGTCGCGCCCGATACCGGTTGACGAAGAATAAGCGATAATTTTGCTGTCCGGCATTTCTTCCCCGATCGCGGCCTCCTGCTTTTTTATCTCGTTGCGGGAAAGCTTATCCGACTTGGTGGCGACGACAATATGCGGGCTTTCATTTTCGACAAGCCAATCGTTCAATTGCAGGTCAAGCTCGCTCGGCGGATGCCTTGCATCGACCAGTTGAATGAACAGGACCAATTCCGAGCGGCCTGTTAAATACTCCCGCGCCATCTCGCCCCAGTCCGAACGCATTGCCTTGGAAACTTTTGCGTAGCCGTAGCCCGGCAGATCAACAAAATAGAACAAGCCGTTTACGAGAAAATAATTGATGCTTTGCGTTCTTCCCGGGGTGTTCGAGGTGCGGGCAAGGCCCTTTCGGCCAAGCAGCGAGTTCAACAGAGACGATTTGCCGACATTCGACCTGCCCAAAAACGCAATCTCCGGACGGCCGTCAGTGATCCAATGGCTCTTATTGAAGGCGCTCTTGACGAATTCAGCCGAAATGATCTTCATCATCGCCCTCGACAAGGCTTACTCAACATTGGTGGTAATGTCAGCGGTCGGGGCCTCAGCATTCCAGATCTGAGGCGGAACAAGGCCTGGCCCGGCCCCTTCCGCATCGAGCGCACGGTCAAGGACCTCATCGACCGTGTCAACCAAATGAATGGTCAGGTCCTCGCGAACTTCGTCGGGGATGTCCGCGAGATCTTTCTCGTTCTCTTTCGACAATATCAGCGTTTTCAGCCCAAACCGATGGGCCGCAAGCAGCTTTTCCTTTACGCCGCCGATCGGCAGCACCTTTCCGCGAAGCGTGATCTCGCCCGTCATGGCCACATCATGCCGGGCACGTGTTCCCGTCAGGGCCGAGACCATGGCGGTCGCTATCGTTATCCCGGCACTGGGCCCGTCTTTTGGGATGGCACCTTCCGGGACGTGGATGTGCAGGTCCTTTTCACGAAAATCTTTTGGATCGATGCCGAGAAGTTCGGCTCTGGACCTGACACATGTCAACGCCGCACGCGCCGACTCCTGCATCACCTCGCCAAGTTTTCCGGTCAGTGTGACCTCGCCTTTCCCCTCGACAAGGGTAGCCTCTACCTGCAAAACGTCGCCGCCGACCTCGGTCCAGGCCAAACCGTTTACCAGCCCTATCTCGCTTTTACGGGCGATATCCTGCTTGCGGAACCGAATTGTGCCGAGAAGCTCATTGACCTTTTCGGCGTCGATGACCACGCGGAAATCGTCTTTGTTCTCGCTGACAACATACTTGCGTGCGATCTTTCGCAGGCATGACCCGATCTCCCGTTCAAGGTTTCTGACACCGGCCTCACGCGTGTAATGGCGAATTATTTCCAGAATACCGTCTTCGGTAAATTTAACCGCTTCCGCATCAATGCCGTTATTTTCGGCTGATTTTTCGATCAGATGCCGTTTTGCGATCTCGCTTTTTTCGCGTTCCGTGTAGCCCGACAATGTTAGTATCTCAAGCCGGTCCTGCAACGCCGGCGGTATCGTATGCAACACGTTTGCCGTTGCGATGAAGAAGACCTGCGACAGATCATAGTCCACATCAAGATAATGGTCGCGAAACGTGCTGTTCTGCTCGGGATCGAGCACTTCAAGCAAAGCCGCACTCGGATCGCCGCGAAAATCGCGGCCAAGTTTGTCAACTTCATCCAGCAAAATGACCGGGTTGACGGTGCCGGCGCGTTTCATTAGCTGAACTATCTGGCCGGGCAAAGCGCCTATGTAGGTTCGCCGGTGGCCGCGGATCTCAGCCTCATCATGAACACCGCCGAGCGCAAGCCGCACGAACTTTCGCCCCGTGGCCTTCGCTATCGACTTGCCTAGCGACGTCTTGCCGACACCCGGTGCTCCGACAAAACAGAGGATAGTTCCCTTCGGACTCTTGACCAGTTGGCGTACGGCGAGGAATTCCAAGATCCGTTCCTTGATCTTCTCAAGGCCGTAATGGTCCGCGTTGAGCGTCTTTACCGCTTCGGTAAGGTCCTCCAGCTCTTCTGAACGCTCTTTCCACGGCACATTGATCAGCCAATCGAGATAGGTCCGCGAGACCGTGCTTTCGGCAGACATGGGCGGCATTGATTCGAGCCGCGAGAATTCCTGCAGTGCCTTCTCTTTGGCCTCAGCGCTCATGCCCGCTTCTTCGATCTTCTTTTTTAGGTCTTCCAGCTCGGCCTTGTCATCTTTTCGGCCCAGTTCCTTATGGATCGCCTTGATCTGCTCGTTGAGGTAGTACTCGCGCTGGTGCTTGTCCATTTGCTTCTTTGTTCGCGAGTGGATCGTGCGGTCAAGCTGCCGCTTTTCGATCTCAGTTTCCAGAATATCGGCAAGCTTCTGCAGCCTTTCCTGGACCGAGAATGTCTCAAGCAGGTCCTGTTTTTCCTCGACGCTTATACGCAGATGCGAGCTCATCGCGTCCGAGA
>JADLDC010000392.1 GCA_020846885.1 Acidobacteriota bacterium
CTTGCTGAAAGAAAAGTTGAAACATTACTTATAGAGACGATGACGCACGAAACGAACAACATTGGCGACAGGGCGGAGCACCCTGGCTCAGATGAGCAAAAGATCTCGGCAATGCTGACCGGCCTGAAACGGGTCGAGGCGCCAAAGGATTTTGACTTTCACCTAAGGGCGCGCATAGCAAATGCGCGTCCGTCCAGCCATCAACGATCAAGCCTGCTGCCGATACTGAAATACGCGGTACCGCTTGGTCTGTTTCTGGTTGTCGGGGCGATTGTCCTCGCTGTAAGTTCGTACAATAGCTGGGAGGCTCCGACGGTTATCGTGCAGGCACCTGAAGCGGTTCCTGCAACGCAGCCGACGGCTGCCGTGAGCGTTCCGGATGTTTCAACACCGGCCGCTGTCGCCGGCGCCGAGCCTAAGGAAGCGCCTCGCGAACCGGCCGTTGAGAGGCCTCGGTTGGCGGCGGCCGAGACAAAACCGGCGTTGAATAAGCGGGACGGAAGATCTGTCGATTTTATGACTTCGACGGATGATCCGATCTCGTCAAATTCGGCCGAAAAGGCCATCAAGATCGCCCCGACACCGATAACGCCGCGGGGCATACTCAAGCCGATGACGATCGATGCTGCCCTTGATGTCATTGGGGTCGAGGCCGACTTTGCGGGCGGCTTGTGGAATGTTAAGGCTGTCAAATCGAACGGGATCGCCGATCAGATCGGGGTAAAACCGGGCGACAAGCTGAAAGCGATCGAAGGGCGGCAGTTGGGTGAAAAGACCGAATTTGAATCTGCATTGAACGTTAGCACCATCCAGGTTGTCAGGGACGGAAAGACGATCGATCTTACGGTACGGAAACAATAATTGGCGTAGTTTGAATGCTGAGGAGCGTCGCGGCGAAATTCGCCTTGGCGCTCTTTTGCGTTATTTTGCACTATTTGGAGGCGGAAAAAGCTGACTCCCGCAGAGAGGCAGAGACGCAGAGAGTCGGAAAGAGTTGGGGCTGATCGACTTGATGAAGGGATAAACTCAGTCAGCATTTTTCGGCAGTATGAACATTCCCGCAAAATAGAGCAGCAGACAGAAGAATTGGATGTAGCCGGTGCCGGCGGAATAGCGTGGAAGTTCAAGCAGCCATGTCACGGTTTCTTTTGCCGGGTTCTCGATCATTGAACGCAGCCAGCCATCGCCGGTCGGGGCGGTCAGGCCCGCTAGGACGACGTATTTTGCGACGAAGGCAAAAGCGAAGAGAGCAATAAGGCTTCGAAGGAGTTTTCGGCCGTCAAATTCGGCGAAAAGGTTGTTCCAAAGTGTCCATGCAAAACAGAATGAGACGACCCAGAACGGCAAGCCTGTTTCGGGAATTACCGAGTTGAACACCTGGGCCGTTGCGGCAAAGAGCGAAAGCATCAGCACGCCGTTCGCGATGTTGTGTGCGGTCGAATATTCGTCAGAAAACCAACTTTCGAACGCTATAATTCCTCCGCGAACGAACAGCCCGATCAATACGACCGCGAAGAAAAGGCACACCAATGCCGGCCGCATGAACACAAAAGCGCTGTCGGGCGAAGCCAGCCGCAATCCGCCCATCAGCGCGACGGTCAAAAAGAGCAGCGGAAGAAACACATAGAGCCTGAGCGTCCGCTGGCGCTTTCGGGCTGACTCTCCGTCAAGTCGTTTGCCGCTGGTGTCGATCGCGGAAAGCGCACTTTGCTGCTCCATTTCGTTCTCGTCCGGCGGCACGATCTCGGCATCGACAGAACCTGCTCTATCGAGAATGTCATTTGCCGTTTTTTCGAGTCTTTCTTTCACTATTGCGATCAATATGCCGACGGGCAGGCTTTTCTTTTTCCTCTTGGTCTGTGGGTTAGCCGATCTGAATCACGGAACAAGAGGTATAAGACGAAAAGATCATTTTCGTTCTCTCACAAGCCTGAGCGGGTTGAAATCATCGGCCGTGACCTTCAATCCTTCTTCAAATTCATTTCTCAATTCGGCGGCGGTCTTGAGTGTGAGATCAGCATCTTTCGATACAAAATCCGGATCGATCTGCGGCACAATTTGCAAGGCTTCGAGGCCTGCCTTGAACAACGCGTCGTCATTGGAAACACGGCCCCAGCCCTGGCGATAATAGCTGTAAGCGATGTAGAACTGAGTGTTCGCGTCACGCTTTTCGGGATCGGCTCGTTCGAACCGGTCACGGGCGAGGACAAAATTGTCCGCGCGAAAGGCCGCGATTCCTTCGTTGAATCTTGCCTGATCGATCTCGTAAGTTCCGGTCAAAACCTGGCCCTTCGTGACCGTGCTCTCAACCGCCGACATAGCTTTGGTCGTTACCTCACCAAGCGAACGCGGCTCGGCGGCGTAGAGAAACACGATGAACACACCGTAAAGTACTGCGAGCACCGTGCCGAGAATCTGGATATACTTAACTTTCACTGATATAATTTGCGTCAGACCCAGTCTGTTAGATGCTAAATCCGATGTCAACCAGGATGATTTCCTGCCTGGTGATCTAAACCTATGAAAAATCTCTTGCGCATCACCGCGTTCTGTCTTTCGCTCTGCTCAGTTGTAGCCGCTCAAGGCATTCATGCCGATCTGGTCGTGACAAATGCAAACATTCAGACCATCGACCAAAAACGGCCGAAGGCCCAGTCGATCGCTGTTCTCGACGGGCGGATCATCGCGGTCGGGTCGGATGCCGAAACGCGGCCGCTCATCGGGCCGAAGACGCGGGTCATCGACGCAAAGGGCAGGCTGATCGTTCCTGGATTCAATGATGCTCACGTGCATTTTATGGAAACGGGTGCACAGCTTTCGTCGGTCGATCTGCGAAGTGCGAGATCGCCGGAAGAATTCGTGCAGCGGATAAAAGAATTTGCCGCAAAATTGCCAAAGGGCCGATGGATTACCGGCGGGCAGTGGGACCATGAGAATTGGACGCCGAATAATTTGCCGACGGCGGCCTTGATCGATTCGGTAACGCCCGATAATCCGGTTTTCGTCAACCGGCTTGACGGCCACATGGCGCTGGCGAACAGCCTGGCGATGAAGCTGGCCGGCGTTGACCGTAATGTGAAAGATGTAGCGGGCGGCGAGATAGTGCGTGACGCCGCCGGCAATCCGACCGGTGTATTCAAGGACGCCGCTTCCGGCTACATTGAGAAAGCGATCCCGGCATGGTCGTTTGAGCAGGAACTTGAGATAGCACAGGCGGCAACAGATCACGCGGCATCGCTTGGCGTGACCAGCGTGCAGGACATGTCGGCCGGAACCAGCATCGGTGCGTATCAGGAATTGCTCCGTCGCGGTACGCTCAAGACGCGCGTTTATGGCTGTTCGCCGCTGAACGATTTCAAACGATGGACGAATACAGGCGTGCGGCGTGCCTTTGGCGACCCGATGCTGCGCGTCGGGTGTTTGAAAGGTTTTGCTGACGGAAGTTTGGGTTCGACCACCGCCTGGTTCTTTGATCCGTATCTGGATGCGCCAAATTCCAGCGGCCTGGCAATGGCGGATGTCACAACGACGATGCGGCAGACGATTCAGGATGCCGATAAGGCCGGCCTTCAGGTCCGCATACACGCGATCGGCGACCGTGCGAATGCGACGATCCTCGATCACTACCAGGCGGTCGAAAAATCGAATGGCACAAACGGACGACGGTTCACGATCGAGCATGCGCAGCATCTGCGTCAAGAGGACATCAAGCGGTTCGGAGACTTAAAAGTTGTTGCGTCAATGCAGCCGCTGCATATCATCGACGACGGCCGCTGGGCGTGGAAGCGGCTGGATGAAAAGCGGTTGAAGGGAACTTACGCCTTTAGGTCGCTGCTTGATTCGGGTGCGGTTCTGGCGTTTGGTACTGATTCGCCTGTTGCGTCGCTCGATCCGATATTCGGTATTTACGCCGCCGTCACGCGCCGCACGCTTGACGACAAGAACCCGAACGGCTGGATACCGGAACAGAAGATCTCGGTCCTTGAGGCCGTGCGGGCATACACCCTCGGATCGGCATACGCCGAGTTTCAAGAGAATCTGAAAGGCTCACTTGAACCCGGCAAACTGGCCGATTTCGTTATGATCTCAGACGATATTTTTACGATCGATCCGGTCAAGATCCGCGACGCAAAAGTGATGCTGACGGTCGTGAACGGAAAGGTCGTTTTTGAAAGGCCATGATCCAGGTCGCGCGTTTTCGCGAAGCACCTTTCCTCTTATTCATCTTTTTCTGTGGTTCATTTTAAGATTAACCACGGAAAAAGATGAATAAGAAGAAAATTCTGGAGTTCGGAAATTAGATCGACAGATCAAGTTTCCAATGTTCAGGGCGTAGCATCAATTGTCGATCCAAAATGTCGAAGCACCGCATTCTGCTGACACGGATATTTATCCTCGGCAGCGCCTTGTTACTGATCTGTCACCCTTCTGCCGCCCGATCAAAAGAACCTGACCTGATACTCATCAATGGTGACGTCCGGACGCTTGACGCGAAAATGCCGCGGGCTGAGGCGGTGGCGGTTTCGGGCGGGAAGATCGTGGCGGTCGGGCGGAATGATGAAATACGTAAGCTGGCGGGCGAACTGACGCGGATCATCGATGCAAAAGGCCGGCTTGTCCTGCCCGGATTTAACGATTCGCACGTCCATTTTGCCGCCATCGGGAATAAATTCTCTTCGCTTGATGTTCGCGGCCTGACAAGTGCCGAAGCCGTGGCCGCTAAGGCGGCGGAGTACGCACGCTTTCTGCCGAAAGGCCGGTGGATACTCGGAAGCGGCTTTGCGAATGAATTTGCTCAAACTGAGGGTAAGCGGCTTTTTGAATTGATCGCTCCGATCACCGATTCCAATCCTGTTCTTCTCTATTCAGCCGATGGAAAATGGGCGTTTGCGAATGCTCTTGCCTTGGAGCATTTGAACGACGGACGTTCATCCAGAACGGAAAACGGTTCGGGCGAACGTTCGATTGACGGAATTATTTCGGGTTTGGCAATGCGCCAGATCGCATCCGCCGTTCCATCTGATCATCTGCGAAACTGGCCGGAGATACTTGAGACAGCGTCGAATTACGCCGCGTCGTTTGGCGTGACAAGCGTGCAGGATATGCACTCGGACGAGTTGGCGGATGTTTACCGGCAGCTTGACCGGGAAGGGAAATTGAAAACGCGCGTCTATGACTGTTCGCCGATGTCGGCGTTGCCGAAACTTGCAAATCTCGGCGTCAAGGCCGCGACGGGCGATGCAATGGTGCGTACGGGTTGCGTCAAATATTTTTCCGAGGGTGATGAAGCAGAACTGCCGGAGCTTCGCCGCGACATCGCTGCGGCCGACAAGGCCGGGCTGCAGGTGATGATCCACGCCATCGGGCCGCGGGCGAACCGGATCGTTTTGGACGCGTTCGAATGGGCCGCGAAAAAGAACGGGCGGCGGGACAGGCGATTTCGCGTTGAACATGCACAGAACGCGAATTCTGAGGACGTGCCGCGATTTGCACGCGGAGCGATAATTCCTTCGATGCAGCCGTGGCTATTCAGCCGCTCCGGGCCGGCTATTTTTGGCCGCCATCTTCAACTTCACTCACCATTGGCCTTCGGCTCAGACGCGCCAATGGTCGAGATCAACCCGCTCCTCGGCATCGCCGCCGCCGTAAACGGCCCAGACGGAATAAGCGTCGAAGATGCTGTCCGTGCCTATACGGCCGGGTCAGCCTATGCGGAATTTCAGGAGAAAGTAAAAGGCAAAATAAAGAGCGGCCAGATGGCTGATATGGTCATCTTGTCCGAGGATATCTTTGAGGTTGATCCAGCACGGATCGCAGGGACACGCATTGTTGCTACAATATTGAATGGCTCGGTGGTCTATTTGCATCAAGCCGAGCGTTAGCATGGCTAGGTTTCGTGTCCGCTTTCGTGCGTTTCGTCTTAAGGAAAAAAACTGAACCACGAATTGCACGAAACGGGAAGCGAAATAAGACGAAAAGAGTGTTACACTTTTGGTTTTACTTGTGGACTGTAACAGTCGGATCGCAAGTACTTTTGTGCTCTTTGCGTCTTCAACTTGGTGAGCTTTGTGTTAAGAAAAACCGTTAACACAAAGGCCTCAAAGGGAGGACTCAAAGTTCGCGAAGGAAGAAGGGAACGGCTAGAACTACTTCCAAATTATCTGTTACAATCCACTAATTCAGTCCGAATTACAGGAGTTTAATGAGCATGACCAGATTATCTATAATTTTCTTTGGAATACTTCTTTTGATCGTTCCCGCGGCGGCGCAGCATGACGGCCATAAGGAAATGAACAGCAAGGGCGAGCCGGTGGTCAAGAGCAAGGACAACGCACCGGTTGAGTTGAAGGCGGGTGAAAAGATCACACGCGGCGCGGCGTTGGCCAAGGGTGTTAAGAAGACCACGGTGGCCAAAGCATTTGCACAGCCGGGCAAATTAGAAGGGAATACGTTCGAGGTAAGCGGCGTTTTCGTCCGCTCGTGCAAAACCGAAGGCTGCTGGATGGAAATGGCGGATAAAGAAGGCGGCCGGTCGGTCCGCGTCACCTTTGGCGACCATGCATTCTTTATTCCGCTGAACGCGGCCGGAATGAAGGTCAGGGCACAAGGTGTTTTCAAGACAAAGACGCTTTCAAAAGAACACGTTGACCACCTGATCCAGGAAGACGGAGCAAAATTCGAAAATCGAAACGCCGACGGGACCGTGACCGAAGTATCTTTTGACGCGGCAGGTGTTGAGCTGATCAAGGGTTAAGAGGGTTTAACCGCAGAGTCTTAAGTGGGCACCGGGAAGGAGGATCTTTCATTTCGGTGCCTCTTTTATTGCTTTTATCTTGTTAAAATGCAAATCCCAAATGCTGAACTGGCTATCATCGACATCGGCAAGCTTGCTGCATACAGTCTAGACCCGACGCACGAGGTCGGCCAGCATAAGGCCGCTGTTTTTGAAAGGGTATTGGGATTGCGAGCGGAAGATTGGCGTGAATTGTACGATGCGTTGATGTACGCTGTCAGAAACTCTCAGGCGACGCCTGGAAGATCGGATAAATTTGGTCAGCGGTATGTGATAGACTTTAAGATGTCGAGGGGAAAGTTTTCGGCGGCGATACGAAGTGTTTGGATCGTCGACACGGGCCGCGATCATCCGAGATTGATCACTTGCTATGTGTTATGAGTAAGCTAAAACTGTTTGATGTGGTCGCTTTGACCGAGGATGTTCCCGCCGAAAAATTATATGAAGGGCAGGTCGGGACCATTGTCGAGGTTTACAACGATGGCGAAGCTTTTGAAGTTGAGTTCGTTGACCGCGAGGGCCGAACATACGGATTGACCGCACTTACACCCCGGCAGTTATTGGCCCTCCACTACGAACCGGTTTTGATCGCTGCCTAGCCGACACCTTTGTGCAAAGTGGACCGCAGGGGATCATATCCATCGCCTGTATTCTGCCCTTGCCAACGAGGCTGTGTCAAAACTATTGTTAGCTGCGGAGCAGCGAAATAAATGTAGCCCCAGGTGGAGCGAAGCGGAACCTGGGGTAACGCGGCAAAAAGATTCGCAAGCCCACGTAGTGGGCGACAGAGGAGCATGTAACATCTGTTATTTTCAATAAGTTAGCGAAAGCCTGCCGCCCGTTACACGGGCTTTGAGATTTAGGCTCGACAAACCCCACGTTTTGCTTCGCTTCACGTGGGGCTACAAATATGCCGCTGCTCCGCAGCTTTTTTAGGGTTTTGACACAGCCTCCAGCGCTCGGGCTTCCGCAGATCTTATTCTGACCAATGCGTTGATCCGACTTTTCAGACAATTTCGTCCGACATAACGGAAGTTTGATGAAGCCTTTTAAGATACGAGATATCGATATAGACCCGCCGCTTATCCTGTCGCCGATGGCGGGGGTGACGGACTATACCTTTCGCCGGTTGATAAAGCGTCGCGGTGGGGTTGGGTTGGTGGTGTCGGAATTTATCTCGGTCGAGGGGCTGACGCGGAATAATCCGAAATCGAAGCGCCAGATGCGGTTCGATGAGGAAGAGAGGCCCTTTGCGGTGCAGATATTCGGCGGCCAGGTAGAGCGGATGGCGATGGGGGCCGAAATGGCCGAAGAGGTCGGGGCCGATATTCTGGATATAAACTGCGGCTGTCCGGCGCCAAAGGTCGTCAAGAACGGCGGAGGATCGGGGCTTCTTCGCGATCTGCCCAGGCTGGAAGAGATACTAAAGGCGATCAAGCGTTCGATCACTATTCCGCTGACGCTGAAGGTCCGCACTGGATATTCGGATTCCACGATCAATGTCGTTGACGTCGCCAAAATGGCCGAACAATGCGGCGTCGAGCACATTCAGGTCCATGGTCGGACGCGTGAACAGGGCTATAAGGGCCTGGCAAATTGGGACCTGATCCGCGAAGTAAAACAGGCCGTAAGCGTGCCGGTTTCGGGCAACGGCGATGTTACCACGATCGAATACGCAATGAAGCGTTGGCATGAATCCGGAACGGACGGTATATTGATCGGCCGCGGCGCGATGCAGAATCCGTGGATATTTCGTCAGATCCGGGACGTGATCGAGGGCCGTGAACCGTATCAGCCCGATCTTGAAGAAAAGCGAAGCGTCCTGTTGGAATTCTTTTCAATGTGCCGCGAGGAAATGCCTGAGATCGTCGCGCTCGGCAAAATGAAGCAGCTTGCGGGCCAGTTCACCAAAGGCCTGCCGGGTGGGGCCTTGTTCCGGCAGACGCTCTATCATTCGCATTCGGCGGAAGAGATCCTGGACAATATCACTATCTACTTCGAAGATCTGCGGGCGGGCAACCGTTATGGAGATGGACGGATCGAAGCAGATGCGGATGTGATCGATTCGTGCGAAGCGTTTACCAGCATTGATGTGAAACCTGAATTGACCGAAGCGGCCGTACTGGGATGAACGGGTCCGCCGTTCGCCTCAAAGTATGTCTAACCCGTCGGAGTTTTTTTATGAGATACGTGTTTATCGGCCTTTTGCTCGCCGGCGTTCTCGCGGGCAGCCCGGGCGTTTCCGTCTTCGCACAGAAGCTGAAGGCTGAGGAGATAGTAGCGAAGCATCAAGATTCTATTGGTGCGGCGGATGCACGGTCGGCGATAAAAAATCGTATTGCCGTCGGCCTGGTGACGGTCCGGTTCATTTCGCAAAAGAATCAGGCCGCAGGCCGAATAGTGCTTGCGTCGGATAGCCGCAGGAACTTTCTCGGAATGACATTGAGCGCAGGCGATTATACTTCTGAGCGGTTTGTTTTTGACGGCAAGCAGCCTTTTGTCGGGTTCGCGTACAACGGCGTGCGGTCTGTGCTCGGCAACTTTGTTCAGTCTAACGCGTGGATAGTTGAAGAGAGCTTGCTTGGCGGCGAACTTGCGGGCACGTGGGCGTTGGGCGAGGCTGTGAAGGGCAAGATTTCATCCGATGGGATCAAAAAGATCGATGGCAGAGATTGCTATGTCCTCGGCTATTCTCCAAAGGGCGGCGGCGATGTGGAGGTTAAACTTTATTTCGATAAGGACACCTTCCGTCATGTCAGGACAGAATACAAACGGATATCGTCCGCCGGCATCGGGCGATCGCCGGATGAGTCGAGCGGCTTTAGCGAAACCCGGCATAAGATCGTGGAGGAGTTTGCGGACCACCGCCAGGCGGGCGGCCTGACGCTGCCGCATTCATACAAGATCCATTATTTGGTTTCGGGGCAGAAGGGAACGACCGAGATCGAATGGGCCTTTGATCTGCAGCAGTTTGCTTTTAATCAAAATCTCGACGAATCTACGTTTGTAACAGGGGCAAAATGAAACTGGCCGTATATTTGTTCGCAATGTTTGTGCTCACGTTCGGCATTGTCGAATGCCGTGCCCAGGCAAAGCAGCCGCCCGCGAAGACGGCCGCGGCGGGTTACAAGTCTTCGGCCGCGTTTGCCGAGCTGCGCATCCGCCAGGCGGAGCTTGAGGCTGATGCCGAAAGCCTGCTTGAGGAATATACGGAAGAGTACCCAAAGGTCAAAGAAATAAGGTCGGTCCTCACGTTTTTGCGTATCGAAACCGACCGGCTTGCGAACGCTGCGCCCGGCAGTCAGGAACGTCTGAGCGCGGCTCTTGGGAAACTGATGATAAAGAAAGCGGAGATGCAGGCCGAGCTTGTCCGGCTGCTTGAAACGCTTCAGCCTGCCCATCCGGATGTTAAACGGGCCAAGCGAAAGCTGGATATTTTCGAGGCGGCGATCAAAGAGATACTAGGCTAGCTGGTCGTTTTCGAGTGTCTCGGAAGAAACTAACTCAAACAGATCATTGGCACCGGCCTTTGACACCTGCTTTTTTGACGGGACCTCGCGTACTCGCGCGACCATGCGGCTGTTCCGCCTTCGGATCTCTATCTCATCACCTAGCTTCACTTCCTTTGAAGGTTTTGCCTGGACCCCATTCACCGCGATCAGGCCTTTTTCGCAGTATTCCTGGGCGAGAGTTCGGCGGGGAATAAGCCGGCTGAGTTTTAGGAAAATATCAAGCCGCATACGTCCCGCCGTTTCGGCAAGTACCAAAGAATAAGACAACGAAGAGGAAAAATTTGGACGCGTCGGAGCTTTTGACCGAACGAACCGAATGGTTTCTACTTTGGCTTCTTTTCGCCCGATCCGCCGTTCTTTGCCGAGGCCTTCTCTCCCGCCTTGTCCTTCTTATCGTCCGACTTGGCCGGGGCCTTATCTTTCTTGTCGTCGCCCGGTGCCGCCGTCTTATCCTTCCGCTCGTCCGCGTATAGAATGGGCGAAACGATGGGCCTATAGCTTTCGCCAATTTTTATATAAGAGTTCTCACGCAGCGACGCCATGAAGTTTTTCAGCGCGGCCGGTGCCCGTTCCTGAAAGATAGCGCCTCGGACCGCACTTTCATCGAAGAACGACTCACTCGTTGCCGATTCACGCGCGTCGATCTTGAGAACGACCATTCCGATATTGCCCGCCTCGATGGGGTCGGTCACTTCGCCCGGCTTCCGGCCTTTTATCGCGTTGGTGATGATCTCTGAAAATTCCGAGGGCTTTACCTTTTCAACCTTGCCTTTGCCTTGCGTGACAACACCGGGATCAGAATTTTCGGCCTGTAGTTTGGCAAAATCAGCACCGCCGCGAAGCTGTTCTACGATCTGCTTTGCCTTTTCGCGAACGGCGTTCTCATCGCGTCCGGCAAAGCCGAGGAATATTTCGCTGAATGAGACCGTCTCGGGTTTGGTGAACCTGGCCTTGTTCTTTTCATAATAGTCGCGAAGTTCCTTTCCGCTCGGCTTCCAGTATTCTTTCTGCTGGACCTCGCGCTGGATGACAAGGTCTTTGATCGCCTGCTTTCGCCACATTTCACGGATCGCCGAGGGGTCAACACCCTGCTTTTCCATTTCCTGATGAAGTTGGTCTATATTCTTCATCCCGTATTGCTTCATCATCTGGACAAAACGTTCGTTGACGGCCGCGTCAGCATCCGAATCAAGGCCGAGTTCCTTGGCCTTCTGAACAAGGAGTTCCTCGTTTATCATGTTCGCGATCAGCTCGCCCCGCTTCTCATCTATCTGTTTTTGGGCGTCCTCGCGCTTTTTGCCGTTTTGGACCTCAAGGTCAACGATGTCCTTAACTTCGCGGTTGATCCTTGAAAGAGTAATAACGCCGTCATTTACCTGGGCTACCACTTCGTCAACGACGCGTTCCTGGGTTTCCTGTGCCGAAACGGCAAAGCCGGCCGCAAAGACGACCGCCAGTGTTAAAAAGATCGAATAAATATGCTTCATGTATTGCTCCTGAAGGCCCGAACGGAATTTCGCGGCCCCGGTCTGTGCGCTTGAACTAGCCGTTTGATGCAATAAATTGCGGCTGAGTTTATTCGCCGTTGACCAAATACCGGCTAAATGGAAGCCGTGCTGATTAGACCTTTATTGATAATAGCAGGTCTATCGCGCAAACCCGCCCTGGATAATGAAGAAAAAATGCTATGAATGCAAGCTGGTGAACTTTCCTGATGCGGAAGTGTGCTCCCGCTGCGGCGGGCATCTGGGGCCCGAGCGTGCGGGCCGCGTCAGGGCCGGCCTTCCGTCTTTTCTCAGGCGTTTTGCGGTTTTTCTGCTGGTATGTGCGGTGTCGGTCGCCGGATTCTACTTTTCGCTGGTGATGTCGGCACGGCCTCTGGATCTGGCCCAACGGAAAAGCGTCGAATCAGCGATAGGCCTGCTTGAGTCCAAAGGGTTCACAAACGAGGTGTTCCTGCTTCGACGCCTTGCGGTTTACCGGTCCGAAGATAACTGGCTGAACGCATCGGTCGAGAAAGAAAACGCATTTGCGGCAACGAATTTTCCGTTTGAGATAGTTACGATATATCCCGACTTCTTTCTTTATCCCGCCGACGACGTTGAACGGGCGGCGATCCTGCTGCACGAGGCCAAGCATCTCGAAGGAGCCGATGAAAGGGCGGCCTACGAGTTCGTATGGCGAAGCCGCGAAAAACTTGGTTGGACGACCGAAAGCTATCGCCACTCCGAGATACTGGCGCAGGTACGGCGGCAGACCCGCGATGCCGTGCCGTCTCTTTTTGTTTGTGACATAAATCCGTTTGGCGACTGCACCGAACGGCGCTAGGCGCGAATTCGCTCCAGGGCCGATCTGATCGAGCGGATCGGATTTTCGGGGTCTGCGGTAAGGCGGAGAATGCCGCTTGGAGAGAAAGAAGCGTCGGGCATTTCTTCGAGAAGCATCATCAATTTTTCCGGAGCTATTCGGGCCGTCTCTGACAATTTTACGGCAAAGCCCTCTTTTGCCCGATCGATCGAGACGAGCCGCATCCATTCGGCAAGTTTTCTTAATCGGCCATATTCGAACAGGTCTTCGACCGAAGGCGGAATGCGGCCGTAACGGTCGGCGAGTTCGGCGTGGATACGCAGCAATTCCTCTTCGCCTTCGGCGGACGAAATGCGTTTGTACGTCCGCAGACGCTGCCCGGCCTCGGAGATATACTCCTTTGGGATGGATACATCGATACCCAGATTGATCGATACGCTCATCTCGTCCGCGATCTCATCACCCTTAATTTCAGCGATAGTGCGTTCGAGCATTTTTGTATAAAGGTCAAAGCCGAGAGCGTCAAGATGGCCCGATTGCTGGCCGCCGAGAATGTTGCCCGCCCCGCGTAATTCGAGGTCGAGAGCGGCGAGACGAAACCCGGCGCCGAGATCGGAGAACTCACGGATTGCGGACAATCGACGGCGGGCGATCGGAGTAAGTTCGAGTTCGCTGGGAATAAGCAGATATGCGTATGCCCGCCGGTTCGAACGTCCGACGCGGCCGCGAAGCTGATAGAGCTGCGACAGGCCGTAATTGTCGGCACGGTTGATAATTATCGTGTTCGCACGCGGGATATCTATGCCGTTCTCGATGATGGTAGTCGCGACCAGTACGTCATATTTGTAGTCAATAAAATCGAGCATCACCTGCTCCATTTCCTTTTCGTTCATCTGTCCGTGGCCGATGGCAATGCGGGCGTTTGGGACGATCTTTTGGATCAGGGCGGCGATCGACTCGATCGATTCGACGCGGTTGTGGATGAAGAAGACCTGTCCGTTTCGGGATAGTTCAAGCTCGATAGCGGACCGAATAACGCCTTCAGCAAACTGTACGACCTGCGTGTTGATGGCAAGGCGGTCACGCGGCGGCGTTTCTATCACGGACATATCGCGCATTCCGAGCAGAGACATATTCAGCGTTCGCGGAATTGGTGTTGCCGACAGTGTCAGCACATCGACCTTTTTCTTTAATTGCTTCAGCTTTTCCTTGTGCCCGACGCCGAATCGCTGTTCTTCATCCACGACCACAAGGCCGAGGTTCGGCAGCTTTACATCGGTCGAGAGGATGCGATGCGTACCGATCAGAACATCGACACCGCCTTTGCCTGCGGTTTCGGCAACTGACCTTTGCTCTTTTGTCGTACGGAATCGGGAAAGAAGGTCGATCTTGGCCGGAAAGGCGGAGAAGCGCTTTTTGAAGGTTTCGAAATGCTGATAGGCAAGGACCGTCGTCGGTGTCAGGATCGCGACCTGCTTGCCGTCCATCACGGCCTTGAACGCCGCACGCATCGCAACCTCGGTCTTTCCATAACCGACGTCGCCGATGATCAGCCGGTCCATCGGGACGGCATTTTCCATGTCTTCCTTTACATCTTCGATCGCGGCTGCCTGGTCGGCCGTCAGATCGTACGGAAAGGCATCTTCGAATTCATGCTGCCACGGTGCATCAGGCGGAAAGGCATGGCCGCGAACGAGCTTTCGCTCGGCATAGAGCTTTAGCAGCTCATCGGCCATATCACGCATTGCGCGTTTTGCCTTTGCCTTTGTCTTCTGCCAGCCGATACCGCCGAGACGGTCAAGAGTCGGGGCCGTAGCTTCGCCTGACGAATAACGCGACACAAGGTCCATTCGCTCGACCGGAACGAATAGCTTTGCGTTGTCCGCGTACATCAGCAGCATGAATTCGCGTTCAATGCCTTGCGACTCTATTGTTTGCAGGCCTTCGAACCTGCCGATGCCGTGATCGACGTGGACGACGAAATCGCCGGGTTTAAGATCGCGAAAATCGGAGATGAACGCGCCTAGCTTTGATTTGCGAGAACGCGTTTTTGGTGCAGTGTCAGCGGGTGCGGCAACAGTTTCGCCAAAAATATCCTGTTCTGTGTAGAATCGAAGTTTTTCCGACGGCAGCTCAAAACCGGTCGTCAGCGGCCCGATCTTTATTGATCCGGCCGGGAGCGAAATGTCGTAATCACGCAGCATCTCCGCAAGGCGTTCGGCCATGCCCGAGGTTTGGACAACGATGATGTCGGCGGCGTCGTGCTCCCGCGTGAACGCCTGAATATCGCCATGAAAGTTTCGGCTCGAACGCGAGAGAATTTCTATTTCGGTCGTTGCGGCGGCCGTTGAGAAAAGAAACATCGGCGAGGCGGAAACACGACCGGTAGGGAGTGTGCCTCTTGCTCCTGGATCGACGCTGTCGGATTTTGGATCTAAATCCGCATTCGAATTTCCCTCGCTAGCGTTCGGATCCCTGCCCAAGTAGAGAAAATCTTCATCCGTCTCCGCCGCGGTTCGGCCGAGGGAGCGAAGTTCGATGAGCGGCCGTGAGTCGAGCAAGTTTCTGAGTCTTTCAGGTTCGAGGAATAACTCATCAGGCGCAAGTGCGACATCGCCGGATTCAGTAACGGCGGCGTAACCGCGATCTAGACTTGCGTAAAAGCTTGTAAGCGTCTGTTCGACCGCGGCGGGCTCGTCAACGACGATGATGTGATCCCGCAGAAAGTCGAAAATGCTGCCTTTGAGCGGCCGGACGAGCGGCAGGAGAAACTCCCAGCCTGAGAATGTTTCGCCTTCGGCGGCGAAATCGGTACGGTCCTTCAGGTTGCGGCGAAACCGTTCGTCAGAAAAGCGCTCGGCGGCAAAGAATGCCCAGTCTTTTAGGTCCCCATCGGCGGCGGCGAACTCGCGCATCGGTGCGATCGATACCGAGCGCAGCTGTTCAATGGAAAGCTGCGTTTCAGGATCAAATGTGCGAATGGAATCAACTGTATCGCCAAAGAACTCGATCCGAACCGGCTGCCCCGAATCGGGCGACCAGGCATCGATAATACCGCCCCGGAGCGAAAACTGGCCCGGCCCAAAGAGGGGTTCTTCGCGAACATAGCCCGAGGCAATGAGACGTGAGGTAAGTTCCTCCGGCGGAAGATCGGCGTCACGTACAAGGTCGGCGCCGAGCGCCTTTGTTTCATCTATGGATGCTGCCCGCTGGATCATCGAACGGGCTGACAAAAGAACAAGGTCTCCGGCTCCGCGGGCGATCTGCCAGAGCGAAAGTGCTCGTCTTTCCTGAGTTTCGGCGTGCGGCGAGACGCCCGAGTACGGGTCGGTCTCAAATGACGGGATGCTGATGACACTTGGTTCCTGTTCACCGAAATAACCCTGAAAAAACTCAAGATCGC
>JADLDC010000393.1 GCA_020846885.1 Acidobacteriota bacterium
CCTCGCATTTTAAAGGTTACAAATGCGTTGTGCAAACGGCTGTGGGCAGTGCCTTGGTATCATTCAAGAAAATCAATGCCTTTGATGCGGCCTGCGCGGTAAAGGTTTGTCAGTTTACATTTTGCGGAGATGTGTGGAAACTTATGGACAATGCCGCTTGAAACGGATAGAACGCTGAAAATAATGCTTGTGGCCGGTGAAGCGTCGGGTGATGCTCACGCCGCAAAGTTGGTGAACGCCTTGCGTGCTGAGTCGGCGGGGCGAGACTTTGAATTCTTTGGGTGCGCCGGCCCGGCAATGCGGTCGGCGGGAGTTGAGGCTGTCGTCAAGGCGGACGACCTGGCGATCATTGGCATACCGGAGATCGCTCGTGCGATTGGCGTTTTCCTGAAAGCATTTCGCGATCTTAAAAAAGCCGCCGCCGTGCGAAAGCCCGACGTCGTCGTTCTGGTAGATTTTCCCGAGTTCAACCTTAAGTTGGCGAAGTCATTAAAACGCAGCGGGTTACGGGTAGTTTATTATATTTCACCTCAACTGTGGGGCTGGCGGGAATATCGTAAGCGAACGATCCGCGACAGTGTTGATCTGCTGCTGGCCGTACTGCCTTTTGAGAAAGACTGGTATGCGCGACATGGGATAAAGAACGTGGAATACGTCGGCAATCCGCTCGCAAATGAGGTCAAGCCATCGGGAACACGTGAGGCATTCAGGATGCGGCACGGCCTGAACGTTGACGCTCCGTTGATCGCCCTTCTGCCAGGCAGCCGGCAGAAGGAACTAACGAAAATACTGCCGCCGATGCTCGAAGCGGCATCGCTCATCGCAGCGGCATCGCTCATCGCAGCGACTGATCCGACCGCACAGTTCATCATCCCGCTGGCTTCAACGCGAAAAGAAGAAGAGGTTCGATCGGCGGTCGCCGGCTTGGAACGCCGTAATATTCAGCCGCCGAACCACTTGGTTGTGGTAAAGGGCGAGACCTACGATGCCCTGAATGCTGCGGATGCGGCGGCTGTGGCCAGCGGAACTGCCACGCTTGAAACCGGGATCATCGGCACCCCGATGGCGATAGTTTATAAAGCATCCAGCCTCAATTACGGACTTGTGCGGCCGCTGATAAATGTCGATCATTTTGGGCTGATCAATCTTATCGCGGGTAAGCGGGTTGCCGCAGAATTCATTCAAAACGATCTCACGCCCGAAACGCTCGCTGCCGAACTGCAGCGGCTGCTTGAACCGGAAATTAACGCCCGCGTCCGAAGCGATCTCAATGAAGCTGCCCGAAAACTCGGCCAAGGCGGAGCCTCAAAGCGAGCGGCCGAGGCCATTTTGAGGTTGATCCTATGAAGTGATTTACCACAGAGACACAGAGACACAGAGACACAGAGTGCAAATTGGGAAAATACTGAATTCCCGAATACACTGCCAGCCCGGCATTTTGATCGACTAAATTTCAGAAATTGGAACTCTGTGCCTCTGTGTCTCTGTGGTAAGGATCCCGTCTGCAGATACCCTAGGGCAGTGACCCTATAGGCAATAGTTTTTAACCACAATCTTCGCTCTTTTCTTCGGCGGCTCGTTTGAGTTCTGTTACATCCTTTCTTAACCGTTCGAGGCCTTTGACGCGGGCGTTTTGGCGTTTGTATTCATCGAGCGGTTGTATCGGCGTGCCCCACCAGATGCCGGGGCGGACGATCTTTCCTGGGAGTATGCCGGCCTGCGAGCCGATCACGGCACCGCTTTGAACCCGCACGTGATCGCCAAAACCGACCTGGCCGCCGATCACGCAATCGTCTTCGATAACAACGCTGCCCGAAATGCCGGTCTGGGCGGCGATCACGCATCGTTTGCCAATATCGACGTTGTGGCCCACCTGTACGAGATTGTCGATCTTTGTGCCTTCGCCGATGCGGGTCGGGCCTAAGGCTCCACGGTCGATGCACGAGTTTGCCCCGATCTCGACGTTGTCTTCGATAACGACGCTGCCGATCTGAGGAAACTTTTCATAGTTTCCTTCTTCGTCCTTTACGTATCCGAATCCGTCCGCGCCGATGATAGTGCCGGCGTGGATCACACAGTTGCCGCCGATTTCTGTCCCATCGTAAATAACGCAGTTTGGGTGAATTACGGTGAATTTGCGTATCGCGACGTTCTTGCCGATCCGCACGCCTTCGTGTATATGGCAGCCTTCACCGACATACGAATCGTCGCCGATCGTGACGAATGCTCCGATCTGAGCGTTCTTAACATCCGCCGATTTGGCTATGACAGCCGTCGGATGGCTTCCGTCGAAAAGTTGATCGCTTGCGTATAGCTTATTGACGGCGCGTGCAAACGCGAGCTTTGGGTTTTTGACGCAAATTATTGCTTGATCATTCGCCGTTCCGCGTACCCCATTCCGCATTCCGCGTTCCCCATTCCGCATTTCCGGCCCATTCCGCATTTCCGGCACACTCCCTACCGGTCGTGTTTCTGCCTCTCTGTGACCCGGTGTCTCTGTGGTTAACGGCAAAGCCGCCTGCGGAACGATGACGCAGGAAGCGTTAGTCGAGGGCATCTCGGCCACCTTTTCGAAAAATGCGATCTGGCCGGTTGCCGCCTTTTCTAAACTTGCCGCCGAGGTTATCTCGATGTCGCCGTCACCGCAAAGTTCGCCATCGACAAGTTCGGCAATTTCGCTCGTTTTCATGAAGTACAATTTAGATGTTTTTTGAGGAAAAGTCAGCAGGGGCGATGATACCGGCCAGCGGAAGTCGAGAAGTCACTATGAACCCACCGGCAAAACGCGGGGTGGTTCTAGCAGGAGGACTCGCGCGATTCCACCCGCTAACGCGGGGTGGTTCTGACAGGAGGACTCATGCGGACCCACCCGCTAACGCGGGGTGGTTCTGACTGACCGGCGGGCTCACGCTGACCCACCCGCTAACGCGGGGTGGTTCTGACAGGAGGACTCATGCGGACCCACCCGCTAACGCGGGGTGGTTCTGACTAACCGGCGCTTTTTTCAGCGGAGTTTATGGCAGTTTGGAGGAATGTTTCGATGCCTTCGATACGGAAGCCTGTGCGGCTGTCGAGGCGGCGAAGAACGGTGGCGGATTCGCTGTCAAGAAAATCCAGATCCGCAAGGTCAATGGTCACACAGGTATCGAGGTCGATCTGAATGTCAGAGGCGATGCGTTCAAGCAGCAGTGCGTCGTCCAGCATCATCTCGCCTTCCACGCGGAGCACTGTTCGGCGTCGTTCGGTGTCGTCGATCTGTGTGATATGCGTAGGCATATTCAAGCAGCAATATAACGATAAATATACGCAGATGGCAAGAATTTGGTTTCATTCGGGCAGATGTTTTCTCGAAACCAGAAATAGGCCGGCGAATATGAACGCCGCGGCCAGGACGAAATTCGGCCCGATCCGTTCGCCAAGGATCGCAACGGCAGTAAGAAATCCGATCACCGGCTGCAGATAAACGAACACGGCGACCGTTGACGGATCGACCTTTGCGAGGGCCCAGGCGTTCAAGAAGTAAGGAATCGCTGTGGCAGCTATCGCAATGTGTACCACCAAAAGCCAGGTCAGCGGTTTAACGGCCGCGATATCGATCGTCGATAGCGAGTAGGCGCCGAACGGAACGCATACGAGGGCGGAGAACAGAAAGATCCAGGTTATCGACCGCATTGCTCCGTTGCGGGTCACCACATCTTTTGACGTAGCTACATAGATGCCATAGCAAAGTGAATTGAGCACAACGAGCAGATCTCCGATCGTGGTCTCAGCGGAGAACGAGGCGTTTCGCGGGTCGATAAGGAAAACGACGCCGACAGCCGAAAGAAAGATCCCAGCGGCCTTTCGTCTCTGAAGCCGTTCAGTACCGACCAGAGCTCCGGCAAGGACCGTAAATATCGGTATCGTGACCGAAACCAGCGAGGCATTTACAGCCTTTGTCAGTGAAAGGCCCTTTACGAAAAAGAGCTGATTCAATGTGATCCCGAGCAGGCCAAAAACGGCCATGCGCCAGTAATCGCCGGGGCGTTCAAGCCGCATCCTTCCGCGAAACCGCTGGAACGCGAAAAGGATCACCGCCGCAATGCCGACACGAAATCCGACCAGAGCCACGCTTGGGATCACGGAGAGGACAGCCTTTCCGGCAACCGGAAAAGTGCCGAAGCACACCTGCACCACTATAAGGGCGGCGTAAGCAAGGTTGTTTGTTCGGGCTTCGTTCTCCACTGTTCGCATCGGCCTGGCGAATACGTGATAATAGCAAACAAATTGTCGAAGACAACGTATTAGCTCTTCAGCAATGTTGTCTAAAAATATTTTTGGGAGATCTTGATGAAGAAGACGTTTTATTTTCCACGTACCCTTACCGCATTTTTGCTGATCACCGCCTTTTCGTTCAGTTCGTTTGCACAAACGGCCGCGACCGCTTCGCTCTCCACAGTTGAGAGGGAACTTACCGAAAGGATCACGATCCAGTCGATCAAGGATATGACCGCCGCGCTTGCCGCGCCCGAGATGGAAGGCCGAGGCACAGGCCAACCCGGCGGCGATCGGGCCGCCGTCTGGATCGCCGACAAGTTCAAAGCATTTGGCCTTAAGCCGCTCGGGGATAAGGGAAGCTATCTCCAGAAGGTGGAATTCAAAGAAACGGCCGCAACACCGGAGACTTCGTTCACCATCGGCGATCTTACGCTTGTGAATGGCGTCGATTACGCATTTTTACCTCAAAACAACGGGAACAAGAGTGTTTCGGGTGAAATGGTCTTTGTTTCCTATGGCATTCAGTCAAAACAGGCCGGAATAGATATGCTTGCCGGAACGAATCTCGGCGGCAAGGTCGTTGTGATGACCCAGGGGCCGCCGCCAGGTTTTCCGGAAGCTGAATGGGACAAACAGAAGGCGAACATGTTGGTCATGCGGACGTTGGTTTCCGCCGGCGCGGCAGCATTGGTGATAATCGGCGACGGTGAGAACGAGCACCCGCCCGATGAGATGATCAATTACTTCAGCCGTCGTCAGGTGACGCTCGGCGACGAACAAGGCTATCCGCCGCAGGTCCCGCCATTTGTTTACGTTAGCAATGCCGGTGCGGAAAAGCTGTTCGCAAAGTCACCACTGTCCCTAAAGCAGGCGCTGGAGCAAGGGGCATCCCGCCAATTTAAGGCGATCGGCCTGAATCAAAAGGCGAAGATCGTCGCGAAATACGAATCGAAAAAAGTAACAGCCAATAATGTTGTCGGCTATCTTGAAGGGGCCGATCCGAAGTTGAAGGCTGAGGCCATTGTTTTCTCGGCGCATTATGACGCGTACGGAAAAGAGAATGGCAAGATCTACTTTGGGGCCGCCGATAATGCGCTCGGGACGGCCGAGATGCTTGCGGTCGCCGAGGCATATTCAAAGATGCCGCAAAGGCCAAAGCGGTCGATGGTCTTTATCGCCGTTACCGGTGAGGAATACGGCCTTTACGGATCGAAATATTGGGCCAAGAACCCGACGTGGGATGTTAAGAAGGTCGCGGCGGACCTTAATCTCGACGGCATCGGTTCTGAGGTCTATGGCCCTGTGAAGACCATGGTCGGGTACGGTGCCGAACACTCAACCTTGGGTGCAATGTTCGAAGACGTCGCAAAGGCCTTTGGCGTAAATGTCATTCCAGACCCAATGCCGGACGAAAAGGTCTTTTATCGTTCGGACCATTATTCTTTTGTCGAACGCGGCATTCCATCGCTTATGCTGCTCGGGGCGCCCGCGGGCGATAAAGAAGTTTGGATAAAGCGCATTAAGGACTGGGAAAAGACCGACTATCACCAACCTGGCGACGTCATTCAGCCAACCTGGGTATGGGAAGGCCCGGAAACGGTGGCCGAGGTAATGGCAATTCTGGGCTGGCGCATTTCGGAAAACGCCGATATGCCAAGCTGGCTGCCGAGTTCGCGATTCTCGAAATTCGAAAGGGGAAATACGAAG
>JADLDC010000394.1 GCA_020846885.1 Acidobacteriota bacterium
GCGTGCCCGAAGCTTGGGGTGATTCACCTTCGAGGCAATTTGTTCTTTTATGATGCAGCAAATTAGGGAAAGTTCTGCATTGCAATTTACATTCTAATAGGCGGAAACACAAGCGGTAGCGAGTGTGTCCTTCGATTTTGGATTGCCGATTTTGGATTTTGGATTTGAATCCGCATTCCGCGATCCCAAATCCAAAATCGGCCGGCACACTCCCTACCGGTCGTGTTTCTGCCTTTCTTGCTGTCCCGCATACTTTAATTTGCGGAGCCGTTGCGGCACCATCCCAACCATTCGTATTTCCACCTTTTTTCGACTAAACTTGCCGCTATGAAAAACATCTCCGCGTCTTTGCGTCTCTGCGTTTTGATCTTTGTTACTGCGGTCGTCGCCGCCTCTCAAACGGTCCCGGCACCGAAGGACACGCTTGGCTTTACGCCTGGCGATGACAGGAAACTGGCTAGCTGGGCGAGCATTGTCGATTATTTCAAGAAACTCGACGCGGCGAGCGACCGGGTCATTTTCGAAGAGATCGGCAAGACGACAATGGGAGCACCGTTTGTTTACGCTACGATCAGCTCGCCGGAGAATCTCAAAAACCTTGAGAAATATAAGCAGATAAACGCAAAGCTGGCAGATCCTCGCACAATAGGTTCCGCAAACTTAAGTTTGCGGGACAGGGCGGCGCAAACTCTCATCAAGCAAGGCAAAACCATCGTAATGATCACCTGCGGCATACACTCGACCGAGGTCGGCTCGACGCTTTCATCCATGCTCATCGCCCACAAACTCGCCAGCAGCAATGACGCCGAGATAAAAAAGATACTCGACAACACGATCATCCTTCTCGTGCCGAGCCTTAATCCCGACGGTGTGGACATCGTCAAAAACTGGTACGACAAAACGCTCGGCACGCCTTACGAAGGCACCGATCCGCCGGAGCTTTATCACAAATACGTCGGCCACGACAACAACCGCGACTGGTACGCATTCACGCAGGTCGAGACGCAGTTGACCGTCGATAAAATTCACAACGTCTGGCATCCGCAGATCGTCCACGACATCCACCAGCAGGGCTCGAACGGAGCACGCCTTTTTCTGCCGCCGTATATGCAGCCGGTCGAGCCGAACGTGCCAAAACAGATCGTCGAAGGCTATACCGAACTCGGCAACGCGATGGCCGCCGACCTCCGCAAAAAGGGCCTCGAAGGCATTACGACCAACACGACCTACGACGCCTGGACACCGGCCCGCGCCTATTCGCACTACCACGGCGGCGTTCGGATATTGAGCGAAACCGCCTCGGCCCGCCTCGCCACGCCGGTCAACATCAAATTCGAGAACCTTCGCGGCGGTGCCGGCGGCTTCGACGCAAAAGTCGCCTCCGAAAAATTCGGCCCCGTCTGGAAAGGCGGCGAATGGAAACTCGCCAACATAACCAACTACATGACCACCACTGCGTTTAGTTTGCTAAATCACGCCGCCGACAACCGCGAACGCTGGCTGGCGAGGTTTTACGAGATCGGAAAGGAAGCCGTGCGGCCAAGAAAAAAAGGAGAAGAATTTGGATTTCTCTTCAATCAATTCTCCTGGTCCGGAGAAATATTTGAACAGCTTATCCTTCAGCGCGCCGGGGTCGAGGTCACACCGACTGACAGCGGCGCATTGGTAAAGTTTGCCCAGCCTTACGGGGCGTTCGTGAAAGCGCTCGTCGAATCGCAAAAATATCCGGACCTTAAAGACGAAAAAGGAAACCCGATCGCGCCATACGATGTCACGGCGCATACAATTCCGCTGCTATTTGGGGAGCGTTCGATCAATTTGCGAATTGTGAAAGCGCCCTACACGATCAAGAAACCGACTTGGGGAAGCAGTGGAGCTGATTTTGGCGCATGCCCCGAGATAGATAATCACATCGCGATCTACAAATCTTACATCCCATCGATGGACGAAGGTTGGACACGGGACATTCTGGAAGACTCTTTTCACCGGTTTTGTCTTCAGTGGTTCTCAATTGGGAACGAAGCTATCACAAAGGAAAGCGCGCTTTTCGCCGCATTCGAAGTTCCAGCAACGGTACTACAGTATAATCGCGGCGTCCCTAGCAGCAGAAATTTCGGCACAATCATCTTCCCCGACCAATCGCCGAACCAGATACTCAACGGCTATCCAAAAGGTTCGATGCCGGAGGAGTACACGGGCGGTGTTGGTAAAGAAGGCGTTGAAAATCTGAAGAAGTTTGTCGAAGCGGGCGGCACGCTCGTATTCTTGAACCGCTCGTCCGATTTCGCCATCGAGCAGTTCAAACTTCCGATCAAAGACATCACCCGCGGCCTGGCGCGCAAAGATTTCTTCATCCCCGGCTCGATCCTCCGCACCGAACTCGACCTGACGCACCCAATCGCCAAAGGCATGCCCGCCCAATCAATAGCCTGGTTCGAAAATTCACCAGTGTTCGAACTGTCAGAACCACCTGCGGTAGCGGGTGGTTTAACTCCGCCGTTGAGTTCAACAATGTCATTCGCCCAGCGCCAACCGCCCGCTACCGCAGGCGGTTCTGACATTCGCGTCATTGCGCGCTACCCGAGCAATCCCAAAGACATTCTCCTCTCCGGCTGGGCACTCGGCGCCGAAAAGATCGCCGGCAAGGCCGCGCTGATCGAACTAACAATGGGCAAAGGCAAGATCATCCTCTTCGGCTTCCGCCCCCAATACCGCGGCCAGTCGCTGGCGACCTTCCCATTATTATTTAACGCAATAAGTCAGAACCACCTGCGGTAGCGGGTGGTTTAGCGTCAAAACCGAGAATCTATGTGAAATTGCAATAAGTCAGAACCACCAGCAGTAGCGGGTGGTTTAACATCACAAAGGACAATCTATGTGGAATGATACCGGCACGCCGCTGGCATATCTCATTACGTTTCGCACATACGGCACTTGGCTTCACGGCGATCCGAGGGGCTCGGTCAATCGATTTCGGAACCAATATGGGTCCAGTCGTTTGCCGGAAGAACAACGCTGGCTTGAGATAAATTCTGCGCGTTTGAAGAACTCGCCGGTAAATCTGAACGCACTTCAACGATCGTGTGTGAATGAGGCAATACGGGAAACTTGTGACAAGCGCAATTGGGCTCTTCATGCGATAAACGTTCGAACAAATCATTCTCACAGCGTCGCGGCGATCGGCAACAAGAGTCCGGCTATTGCGCTTAATGCATTTAAGGCGAACTCAACCAGGCTGATGCGTGAGCGTGGTTGCTGGCAGAGTGAACGCAGCCCATGGGTGGACAAAGGCAGCACGCGATATCTTTGGAACGAACAAAGCCTCCTGCTCGCGGTCGATTACGTCATCAACGGCCAAGGCGACGATCTGCCAAATTTCTAGTCAGAACCACCTGCGGTAGCGGGTGGTTCAGCATCGCCATTAAGGGACGTGACGGCTTGACAGGCCATGTTCAACCACCCGCTACCGCAGGTGGTTCTGCCAAAATTTGCAGTGGCGTTTGAACAGGCCAACTTCAACCACCCGCTACCGCAGGTGGTTCTGACAAAATTGGAAATTCGCTATTAATGAAAGAAGAAACACGAGAATCCCGCCTGGACAACGGCCTTGTTGTGCTTACCGACCGAATGGAAGGCGTGCGGTCGGCGACGCTTGGGTTCTTTTTCCGCGTCGGCGCGCGGCATGAGCCGGCGGAGTTGAACGGTATCACGCATTTTATCGAGCACTGCGTTTTTAAAGGCTCGATAAAGAGAAACGCCCGCAAGATCGCCGCTGAACAAGATCGGCTGGGCGGAAATCTTGACGCTTTTACGACGCACGAAGAAACCGGCTTTATCATAAAGGTCGTCGATGATCGGTTCGATAGCGCGTTCGATCTACTCGCAGACATGACCGGCCGGCCCCGGTTCGATGAAGCCGATCTGGCGAGCGAGCGGCGAGTGATCGTCGAAGAAATGAAGATGAACGAAGACTCGCCTGAAGAGGTGATAAGCGACATCTTTCACCGCGAATTCTTCCCCGGCGATCCACTTGGATTGACAATAACCGGCACGCCTGAAACGGTCGCGGCGTTCAACCATCGCCTCACCGCTGACTTTCACCATCACGCTTTTTCGCCCGCAAACCTTGTCATCGCCGCCGCCGGCAATGTCGATCACGAACACCTGCTCGAACTTGTGCGGAGTTCAAGCTTTGGCCAGTCTCACATCAAGAACGGCCAACAAAAGCGTGAATGCCGAACGCCGGTGATCGCCGCTCCTTTTGTCATCGAACAGCGGCCGGACCTCGAGCAGGCGCATCTGTTTATAGCGACACCGACAGTAAACGCCCGTGATCCGCGTCGGTACGCGGCGGACCTGCTGGCCAACATCCTCGGCGGCGGCACGTCGAGTCGGTTGTGGCAGCGCGTCCGCGAGGAACGCGGATTGGCATACAGCGTTGGTGCGTCAACCGCAATGTTCCACGATACGGGTTTTATGGCCGTCTCGGCCGCGACCTCGCCCGAACAGCTTCGCGAAGTGGCAGAGATCATTATCGACGAACTCGGATCGATCGTCCGCGATGGCGTCGCTGATGAAGAACTCGGTCTAATGAAGGATCAAACACGAGCTTCGATCCTGCTCGGCCTCGAAGATTCCGCCGGCCGCGCCGCAACGCTCGCCCAATGCGAAATGATCCACGGCCGCCAGATCCCGCTCAACGAAACACTTGCAAATCTTGAGGCCGTCACGGCGGGAGAAATTCAACAACAAGCGCGTGAATTCCTTCGACCCGAGCAAATTGCACTCATTGCATTGGGTGATCTTGACGACGCAGTGTTTACTCGCGAAGATCTTGGGATCGGTTCAAAATAAATGACCGTCGGGTTGAAAGCTAACAGCTTCTAAATTGGTTTACACGTAGATGATCGGGTCGATCATGCCCGCCTGCTCGAAGCCTCGCAGCCTTAACGCGCACGAATCGCACGTGCCGCAGGCCAGCTCTTCGCGGCGGTAGCACGACCATGTGAGATGAAGCGGAGCGTTTAGCTCGATTCCCTTTTTCACGATCTCGGCTTTTGAGAGATGGATTATCGGCGTGCGGATCTCGATATTAGTCTCGGGTTTTGTGCCGACGTCAATGGTCTTTTGAAACGCCTCGTAAAACTCCGGCCGGCAATCGGGATAGCCGCTCGAATCTTCGGCGACTGCTCCAACATAGATCGCCGTCGCACCGATCACTTCGGCCCAGCTCACCGCTATCGAGAGCATATTCGCGTTGCGAAACGAAACGTAGCTCGTTGGAATTTCCTTAGACAGAAGGTCGGCATTGCTCACCGCGATCGTTTCATCTGTCAGCGATGATCCGCCGATCTTCGCAAGATATTCGATCGAAACATCGAGCCGTTTTGCGACTTTATAATGATCGGCAATGTCGTTAAAAGCCTTACGCTCACGAGCCTCTGTCAACTGACCATAAGAAACGTGCAGAAATGCCAACTCGTCCGCTTCACCGGCCGCAACTGCGGAGGTGACGCACGAATCCAAACCTCCGGACACAAGGCAAATTGACAGGTCGGTGTGGATCATAGAGGTTTAAAAATCGAACCAAACTAAAAAGGATAGCGTACAATGCTCAATAAATAATGTTCTGCCCAAATTGTTCCGCCAAAAACGACTCCAAACAGCACTATTGCCGAGCCTGCGGCCTTATGCTCGATGTGATCGCGGCGGAACTTGCATTACAAAGGCCGTCAACCGAGTATGCGGGGCTGCTTCAGCGAAAAGAGAGATTTGAAAAGCTCGGGACAGCCGCGATCAGTGTTACAGCAATGATAGGCCTCGCCGCTTTTCTGTCTAAGATCCTCGGCCTCGACATTTTCGGCCCTGGCCTTCCGCTTTGGATCGGTTTTATCACGTTTGCCGTATTTGGTTTATTCGCCGTCTTTTTCTTTAATTATCCAAAAATATTCATGGAATTTGAAAAAGTGAATCCGCGCCTTTCACCCTCGAAACCGGCTAACGAAACAACACAGCTTCCGACCAACAAGTTGCTCAACGATCCGCCATTTGAACCTGCAAGCGTTACTGAGCATTCGACCGAACTTCTTCCCTTATCACGGGATGAGCGGACTTAAATGCCTCTGGCATCAGGCCCCCAGATATATTTGTGCAATTGTAGATTCAAGCGGACGCTCATTCCGCTCTGCGCTATTGATTCAACAAGTTCAGGTAAATTTTTGATGCCATGAACGGGCGAGATCAGTATCTCCCGACAGCGATCTTCGAGATCGTATTCTGCGATGATATCCTTCGCAAAATCCCAATCCTCAAGATCAGCTGCGACAAATTTTACCTCGTCTTTTTCCGAACGCAGGCGTTCGAGATTCGGCCAATGATTTCGCTCGGCTTCGCCCGATGCGGGGCATTTTACATCCAGTATTATCTTTGCCCTCGGATCGACGTTTTCGGTCGAAACGTAGCCGCCGGTTTCGATCAGCACTTCGTAACCGCGGTCGCAAAGTTCGGTGATGAACGGGAAGACATTCTTTTGAGCAAGCGGTTCGCCGCCGGTCACTTCGACAAGCCAGCAGCCGAATTCTTCGAGCTTTGCAAAAATGTCCTCGAATGTGATCCGCTCGCCGCCGGTAAAAGTATATTCGCTGTCGCACCAAACGCACCGCATCGGGCAGCCGGTCAGCCTGACAAAAGAACACGGCCGTCCCGCATGTGACGATTCGCCCTGTATCGAGAGAAATATTTCCGTAATTCGAAGGTCCATCGAAAAAGAAACCACAGATTAACACAGACGGACAGTATTGCCTTCCTTCCAACCGAACTTGTAGTTGATCACGATTGTTCAGAATAAGCCGAACCAGCCGGAGGCATTGAGCATTTCTCCGAAGCCGAACGATGCAAGATTTGCCGCAACGATCGCCGCCAGGCAGCGAAACCAGCCGGCCGCATCAAGCTCGGCCCGATTGCGAAACGCGGCCCAGAAAATTAAACACTCCGCCGCGGGAGCAAAGGTTTCGGCAGCCGCAAGATATTGCCATCGCGGAAAACCGAACATAAGCGTAGGCAGAACAAGGACGACCACGGGATAGGTACAGGCCGTCAGCCAAACGCCGCATAACAGCCGCTGGCGAAAGGTCAGTTTTTTCGACATGCCAACGAGCAAGATCGGCGTCTCGATCAAAATGGTCAGAAGATAGCCAACCGGCAGGAATAGCCAAAGATCGCCGATCGGCAGGTTCTGGGTTTGGACGATATCGACTTCGTCGAAAAAATACATCGTTTGCAACTGATCGCGAGACGAAGCAAAGGATCTTCACAACATCTTCACAAGAAACGGAAATTCAGCCAGCACGTGGCTGATGGCGAATGCGAAATAAATATCGCGCATCGAGGTATAATCAATCGCGAAACCTGCCCAGAGCGCAACTACGGCCAAGGCTGCAAACGCAAAAAACACGGCAAAGGCTTTCGGAAAGCCATTAGCGTTTCCGAACAGCGGAATGTCGCGCAGCCGCCACGGGATCGCGCGTTTATCGACAAGTGGGATCAGCAGCAGCCAGACGAAATAGTGTATTGTCTCCAAAAAGACGTGTGTTGCGACGAGCAAGTGGCTCGAAACGGACGGCAATATCTCGCTGCCGGCATGTTGGCCGATGCGCCAGAAGAGATCTGTGTCCTCCGGCAGGTCGGGTCGGCCGGCAAGCGACGCCCAAAGTATCAATAAAAACACCGGCACCGACATCAGACAGTAATGATATGCCCGCAGCCATTCGGGCCGCGTTCGGCGTATCTGCCGTTCGAGAAACCACAAGGCAACGAACGGATGCAGATAGACCAGCGACAAACTCCAATATTGCGGCACCAGCCACGCAAGCGCCGCGAGGAAAAATACCGCCGGCAATGCCCAATTCCAGTCTCTCCGCGGACGCCGCCGGCCGCGAAGATAAAATAATGTTCCGACCCACAAAATGAACGCTGTATTCCAAACCGCGGCAAATATCGCCCAGCTTTCTTCGCTCCACAGCCAGTTTCCGCTTGCAAAATAGAGCGTCAGATACGCCGAAGCCAGAACAAGCACGCCGCCGATACCGACCGAGTAAAAAAGGCGCGACCGTCCCCAGCGGACCGGCATGCGGGCGGCGAAATACCTGAACTCCATCAGGTTATGCGGGCCGGCAAAAAGAAAGATGGTGATGATTGAGAGCTGCAGCGGGAACGAACCGATCAGCAACGCGGCAGCGGCGCACGCCGCCGCGAACACACCTGCAAACAGATGTGCCGACGAAAGCTGAAGTCCGCTTCGCTCAACCCGCTGCATAGTTTATTCTTCACCTTCCGGCTTTGCTTCCGGCGGATTTGGAACGATCAATTTTGGATTCCTGGCCTCGTCCGAAACCTCGAGCTTGATCTTCCCTGATCCGAATCCGTAGAGATGAACGGCCCGCGTGAACATCTTGCCGGTTATCGACCGGGCTTCGGACGGCGGCCCTGCATTGCCGACTGCAATGGTTGCAAAAACTCCGCCGGCAAAAAGGATCGCAACACCCGCGGCCGCCTTACCGCCGGTCGATCCAAGATTGCCGCGCTTGATAACGGCGAATCCCGCGAACACAAACGCAAGGCTGAGAAACGCTCCGCCCAAAATTGTCTGAATGCGCGTGATGCCAAGCGCCGAGGCCGTGTCATCGCGGCCTGTATCCAGTGAGTCAAGTTCGGCCCTAAGTTGTTTTAGCTGGCTTCGCGGAATTATCAGCCGAGCTTCCTTGGCATTCTTATCGAGGTCGATCGTAAGCTGCGTATCGACGGTGGCGGGCTTCGATGTCGGCTTTGGTTTTTCGGGACGCGCAATATCGGCAAAGGCGAATGTCGCTGCAAAAATTGTGATAATGATCAAAGTTAATGTTCTTTTCATCTTCATTTACTCCTCATGGCCGCTTTTCTCCCGGCGAATTATATCAGGCTTGAGCGATCGATGTTTATTCCTTTGAACGAAGGTCGGAGGCGGCGCTTGCGAGCTTTAACATCCGTGGGCTCTGACAAACTCGCCGCTTTGCTGTAAAATTCTGGATTATGCGAAAGCAATTAAAGCGATTTATCGAACAGATGGAGCCGAATTCCATCGCCATCATACCAGCGGCGCATGAGGCAACGCGCAGCTATGATACCGAGTTCAAGTTTCGACAGGATTCGGATTTTATGTACCTGACCGGATTTCCGGAACCTGACGCGGTCGCAGTGATCGATCCGCGGAGCAAGAAACCGTTTACGCTGTACGTTCGCCCGCGTGATCTTGAAATGGAAACCTGGTTTGGCCGCCGCGAGGGTGTGGACGGCGCCGTCAAGAACTATAAAGCGGATAGATCGCAGCCGATCGAAAAGTTTGCCTCCGATCTCGCCAAACTTCTCGACGGCCATGACATTCTCTATTATCGGTTCGCGCTAGATAAGCAGCTCGATAGGCTGATACTCCACTATTTATCAAA
>JADLDC010000395.1 GCA_020846885.1 Acidobacteriota bacterium
AACCCGATTCTAACACGCAAGGATGATTTTGCGATATGAAACGGAGCAAACTTTACATTTTAATTACAATTGTAATTACATCGTATCTACACTTGGCGTGTGCAAGCAATGCGGCGACCGAAAACCTACAGGCCGGGCCGTCAACTGAACAGTTATCGGCCGCCCGATCGTCCGCAGAAAAGCTCTTCGCCGGCCGCGAAAACCTCAATAACCTGCGCGAAGCAATAAAGCTTCTCGGCGCCGTGCGCGATCCCAACAGCCGCAACTACGATGTTGAATGGACGTTCGCAAAATATAACTATTTCCTTGGCCGGCATTCGGCCGATGAGTCAGAATCTGATCAGGCATTCACAACCGGCCGCGACGCGGCAAAGATCGCTGCCAATATGCAGCCGGATCGGCCGGACGGCCTATTCTGGTATGGAGCGAACCTTGGTGAATTGTGTAAGAAAAGCCCTGTCACCGTCGGCCTTAGAAATGTCGGTGACGTACGCGAGGCGATGAAAAAGGTCGTTGAGATCGACCCGGGTTATCAGGGGGCCGCTGCCTATGACGTGCTGGGCCAGATAGAATTGGCCACACGCATCAAAGACGGCACGGCCGAGAAGGCGGTTGAGTATCTGCAGGCCGGCCTTAAGCTCGAAAGCGAAAATTCGAACCTTTATGTGCATCTCGCCCAGGCATACCTTGCGCTGAACAAGGATGCCGAAGCCAAGCGGCAGCTCGACAAGGTTTTGGCCATGAGACCGAACCCTGACTATCTGCCGGAACATCACGAGTCGGTAGATCTCGCAAAAAAACTTCTTTCGACCAAATTTCAGGAATGCTGCTGAACCGATCCGCAGCCATCTCTCCAAATCGATCCTATGCGTCGTGCCATCTTTCCAGGTTCATTTGACCCGCTGACAAACGGCCACCTTGATGTGATCGAGCGGGCCGCTCCATTGTTTGATGAGATCATTGTTGCGGTCCTAAACAATCCCGATAAGAACCCGATGTTCACCGTCGAAGAGCGCGTTGCGATGATCGGGGACATTGTTCGTTCAATAAAGCACAATGGCTGCCAAATAACGGTAGATAGCTTTTCCGGCCTGACCGCGGAATTTGCAAAAGCTAAGCAGGCAGCCGCTATCGTCCGCGGCATTCGTGCCGTCAGTGATTATGAGTATGAACTGCGGATGGCGCTGATGAATCGAAAACTTGAACCCGAGATCGAAACGGTTTTCTTTATGGCGGATGAGGAATACTCCTACGTTTCGTCAACGCTAATGAAGCAGGTATTCCTGCTCGGCGGCCGCGTCGATGGCCTGATCCCGGGGCTTGTCGAAGCCAAAATGCAGGTCAAATTGGCCGAAACCTCTGTGAAAGGCCCTCGTTAATTCTGCATCTTCCACACTCTGCGATAGAATAGCGCTTATATGAGCACCAACTTTCCGGTTTCGGAGAATGTTTCGCGCATGCACGCGTCGTCTACTCTAAAGGCCGCTCAGACGGCCCGGATGCTGCGAGAGCAGGGCCATGATGTGATCGACCTGAGCGTAGGCGAGCCGGATTTTGACACGCCTGAATTCATCAAGCAATACGCCTGGGAAGGACTGCAAAAAGGCCTGACAAAATATACGGCAACAGCCGGAATGAAACCGTTGACCGACGCGGTCGTCGAATTCTACGCCGAACGGTTCGGTGCCGAATTTTCGGCCGCGGAAGTTGCCGCTTCGTGCGGCGGCAAGCAGGGCCTTTTCAATGCGGCCTGTGCGCTCTTGAACCCCGGCGATGACGTATTGATCCCAAAGCCGTATTGGGTAACGTTTCCTGAGATCGTGACCTTTTGCCGCGCAAATAGCGTTTTTATCGATACCGAATCGACAGAATTTATTCTTACTGCGGAACAGGTCCGCAACGCGATCACTGAAAGAACGAAACTCTTGATCGTAAATTCGCCGAGCAATCCGAGCGGGCGTGTGATACCCGCGGACGAAATGCGTCGGATCATTGAGACATGTGTCGAACGCGGGATTTATGTGCTCACGGATGAATGCTACTTATTCTTTGCGTATCCGCCGGGCGAGGTATTTACATCGGCGACGCTTCCAAAAGATATTCGGCAATTCGTATGCGTCGCCGGCAGTTTCTCAAAGACCTTCGCCATGACCGGATGGCGCATTGGCTACACCATCGCGAATGAAGAATGGACGCGTGCAATGACAAAGCTCCAAAGCCATTCGGCATCGCATCCAACCTCGTTTGTTCAATACGCGTGCGCCAGGGCTTTGCAGGACGCCGACGCTTCCATGGCGGCCGTCGGCAGCATGTTGGCTGAATATGAGCGGCGGCGTGACTGGCTGATCCCGCAATTGAACGCAATTCGCGGGTTCAAGTGTGCAATGCCTGAAGGAGCATTTTATGCCTTTGTCGATGTGCGGGAAATGCTCGGCGATGAGTTCACAACTTCGGCGGACGTTGCGGACAAGATGCTGAACGGTGGCCAGATCGTTGCTACCGATGGCGAACCGTTCGGCGCGGACGGATTTATTCGCATCTCGTATGCCACGTCGATGCAGAATCTTGAAAACGCCATTGAGCGATTCAGGAACTTGTTCGGAACCCGTTCGATGTCCGCATAAACGGGCTATTGGTTTTCGGACCCGGTACGGATGGACAACCTGAGAGCTCTTGGTTGTGGCGTGGCCCGACCAGTGATTCCTTGACGATCTCCGCTTCTCTTCGGCCTTTGTGTCTTCCCTTTGCGGCCTTTGTGTTAAGGCCTTGTTCAGCACAAAGTTCGCCAAGTTAGCACAAAAGCTATTGTGGTCCAATTCCTATAGTCCAGTAGGCGTCAAGAAGTTTGAAGTCAATCGCTAAAAACGATAGTAAAGCCGTTGCGGTCCTTTATCACCACCTCGGTGCTTTCATAGATCCGCTTCACAGGCCCTTCGACGATATCGGCCCCGCTCGCCGTCAGTTCTTCGAACAATGCCTGAATATCGTCAACCCAAATATAGGCGTCGAACCCGTCACGGCGAAACTCGACGCTCGACCCGCCAACCGGCCGGCCGTCTGCCCGCCCGAAGTGCATCTCGACATCATCACGCGCGACCATCGCATAGACCGGCGGATCGGCAAAGTATCCGAGCAGTTTAAAGCCAAGGACACTACAGTAATACTCTGCCGTCGCGACAACATCTTCGACAACGAACTGGGTTGCTATCTTTTTGAACCTGGCCCTGTTTCCCATTTGTAGCGGCCGTTCTCACAACCGAGGCGCACAAACAATGACCTGAGCGAAATAAACGCTGAACGAACTAACCGCCGGTCATCATCAAACCTATTTCCTCGACCGAAGTTGTCTTCGGGTCAACCTCACCTACGATCTTTCCGTCGCGAATTATTAATAGCCTGTCGGCCAGGGCAGTCACTTCTTCAAGTTCCGCGGAAACAAGCAATATCGCCCGGCCCTTGTCACGCAGATCGATGATCGCTTTGTGAATGAACTCGATCGCCCCGATATCAACGCCGCGCGTCGGCTGCGAGACCAGCAGCAGTTTTGGGTCAAGTTCAAACTCGCGGCCGATGATCAATTTTTGCTGGTTACCGCCGGATAACGCCTTTGCCGGCAGTTCCGCGACAGGCGGCCGCACATCGAAATCTGAGATGATCTCGCCCACCCTTTTCTGAACGGCCGCCGAGCTGATAAAACCTGAAGCAGCGGCGATCGGTGGTCGATAATGCACGCCAAGGATCGAATTTTCGGCAAGGTCAAAATTCAACAGCAGCCCCCGCTTGTGCCTGTCTTCGGGAATATGCGCTACGCCAAGTTCTTTCAGGCGGCGTGCTCCCAGGTCGGTCACATCGCGGCCTTCAAACTCGATCTGTCCGCTTCGCGGCTTTAATAGCCCTGCTAAGGCTTCGATCAATTCCGTCTGCCCGTTGCCTTCGATGCCCGCTATCCCAACTATTTCTCCCGCCGCAACAGTGAATGAGACCTTATCGACCGCAACCCCGTGGCGGCCCTGCACAACCAGATCGCGAACCTCCAGCACAAGGCCGCCAGGTTCCGCATCGGTCTTCTCCACCCGCAAAAGCACATCACGGCCGACGATCATTCGTGCGAGATCTTTTGCATTCGTATCTGCCGTCCGCACATTTCCGACCGATCTGCCATCGCGCATAACGGTAACTTCATCTGAAATGGCCAAGACCTCTTCCAGCTTATGCGTGATAATGATGATCGTCTTTCCCTGCTCTTTCATCCGCCGAAGGATGGCGAAGAAATCATTCACTTCCTGCGGCGTGAGCACCGCCGTTGGTTCATCGAGGATCAGCAGGTCAGCGTTCCTATACAGGGCCTTCAGCAGTTCGACCCGCTGCTGCTGGCCAACAGAAAGGTCCTCAATAAACGCCTTCGGGTCGATATTTAGATTCAGTTCGTCGGACAGTTCCTTGATCCGCCGATTCGCTTTGTCAATGTCGAGGCTGGCGGCCGAGCCGGTTTCCGCTCCGAGAATGATGTTCTCGGCAACCGTCATCGTATCGACCAGCATAAAGTGCTGATGCACCATCCCGACCCCAAGCGCGATGGCGTCATGCGGATTCCGGATCTGAACAGGTTTCCCATCGATCAATATCTGCCCGCTATCGGCGTTGTAGAACCCATAGGCGATCCGCATAACCGTCGATTTCCCGGCGCCGTTCTCACCGACGATCGCATGTATCGTACCCGTGTGAACAATTATCGAGACATCGTTGTTCGCGATGACGCTGCCGAAGGTCTTGGTGATGTTTCGAAGCTCAAGCATTATCGATATTGGTGAATCGCGAGAATGTTTTGCAGGCTTTCAAGTACGATCGGCCGTACGCGACATTGGTATCGACCCTAAAATCGCACCTACGCAGAATTATCATCAGGGAATCAGTTTCCTAAGTAACTCCCGTTCGCGGCGCGCGTCTGCGACCGCATACTTAACCCAAGGTATCCCTCTTTTTGCTAGAAACTGATGGACCTCGAACTGCGTTTCGAATCCCAACAGCCGCCGTACTTGCGCCAGGCTAAGCTGATTAGTACGAAACCCCTCAGCCGCCACGGTCTCAAGGACCTCTCGTGACACATTGCCCGTTTCGGAACTAAATAACTCTTCAGGAATATCTATATGAATGTTCATACTTCAAACATCATAACGCACTATTTCGCCATTGCGTCCGTCACCTTTATCTCGCCAAGGATGATCTTCTCTTTTGCTTGATCGACCTTTTCAAGCGTTTCTTTAGAAATAAGAGGCTCATTGTATTTGTCAAGGGCGAATGCCACGCCGTCTTTATCAAGTCCGAATACGTGGAAACCGCCCTGAAAATTGCCGTCTCGCACTTCTTTTACGACATCGAAAACGGCATTGTCCACGCGTTTTACCATTGACGTAAGCACAAATCCCGGTTTGACACCATTCTGGTTCGAATCGACACCGATGACGAATTTGTTTGCTTCGCCGCTGGCATTTTTACCGTACTGCTCAACAGCGTCGAACGCTCCCAACCCGGAATTTCCGGCGGCCGTAAAAATGACATCGGCCCCTTTCTCGATCTGATTCAGCGCCAGTTCCTTTCCCTTTCCCGGATTGTTCCACGCGCCGTCGGTAACGCCGACATAATTTGTGACGATACGAACGTTCGGGTTCATATACTTCGCACCTTCTTCAAAGCCGGTCGCAAATTTGTGGATCAGCGGAATATCCATTCCGCCGATAAACCCGAGCACACCCGTTTTCGATTTTGCGGCCGCGATCATACCGACCAGGAACGAACCTTCGTGTTCGCGAAAGACGAGCGACGCAACATTCTTCTTCGGCGTCTTGCCGTCCTTTTCAAATATAACGCCATCGATAATGGCAAATTTGATGTTGGGATAATCGTCCGCCACCTTTTGCATTATCGGCCCCTGGGCAAAGCCGACGCCGATTATCAGGTCGAAATTCCGCTCGGCAAATGCCCGCATCGCAGGCTCGATCGATGTCGGATTGCCGGGTTCAATATCGTAAAGACAGATGTTCAGTTCCTTCTCAGCCCGCTTGACGCCTTCCCACGCCGCGGCGTTGAACGACCGGTCATTCTTGCCGCCGATATCGAACACGATACCAACACGCGTACTGCAGCCCTCGCGTTGCGCGTCCGCCTGCGTTCCACATGATGACGCGAGCAAGACCACGAAAAACAGGCCCGCCGCCGCGATGCCAGCCCTGAGATTCAAGAACCTTAAACGTTTCATACCTAATTGGATGCGAAATAAGGGTACAGCCATCCGCAAAATTGGGCAAGGCTCTGCGGCCTGGCGGGTCAGATCACGGCCTTGACGAGTTTCGGGGCAGTAACGGGCTCGTCGCCGATCTTGTACGCGTTCCTAAGCTGCTCGGCCGCCGTTCCATCGTCGTTCCTGCAATACAGAATTCCAAGCACATCGCCCTCGAAAATGCTGTCACCGATCGCTGCCAGGCTTTCGTAGCCAACAGCGTGATCTATCACATCTTCAGCCCGCGTCCGGCCGCCGCCTATCGCGACGATGGCGTTGCCGACGGCAAATGTATCTATTTCGGAGATGTACCCCGCCGATGCGGCCTTTATTGCAACCTCCGTCAACCCATTCTGCAATAAACGCTCCGGATGGTCGCAAACCGATGGATCGCCGCCCTGAAACCGAATATTTGAGCGAGATCTTTCCAAAGCTTCGCCCGAATTTAGTTTCGCCAGCGCCAGAGCACGTGCTGCGTCAACATCCGCGGCCGCCCCCGCCAAGGCCAGCAAACGGGCCGTCAATTCCAAGGAGAGTTCGACCGTAGCGGCCATATTTTCGTCAGCTTCGCCGCGGAGAATTTTTATGCACTCAAAGGTCTCCAAAGCATTGCCGACATATTTCCCAAGCGGCTGGCCCATGTCAGAGATCACTGCTTCGGTGCGGACGCCGAACTTCTCGCCCGTACGAACCA
>JADLDC010000396.1 GCA_020846885.1 Acidobacteriota bacterium
AGTATGTCGCGCTTATGCTCAAACCGGCGGCCAACAGCACTTCGAAAAATGCCATCAGGTAAAGGAATATCCAATCTCGATCAGACTTGTGCTGAAGTATCTTGATCGCTGACAACGACAATATTAGGCGGCTCAAAATGCCCGCCACCATCATTCCGCTGTCGGCAAAGTGAAAGAAACCGCTCCGGTACAGCAAATAAAAGACCGGCAAGGCGGCTACGATCATCGCCGTGCCGATGCGCTCAGAGATCTGCCAACGCGTGCCTTCGGTAAACCACGCGCACACCAAGATAAGAAGGAACAATACCGTGCCCGGCACCCCGAATGTACCCGATACCCACAGCGAAAAAAATCCGCAAAACACGGTCGCGTAGGAAAGAATTTTGAAAAGCCTGTCTAAACTCACGCTGGTTTTGGAAAGAATCGCAACCAGTTAAGATTATTGCACAGCCTATTTCGTTGTAACAGACTATTTGCCCGCGCAAGACCACCATGCAGAGGCCCGCACGCAGTAAGGGCATGATCAACGCGGTGCAGAAGCCCGCACGTAGTAGGGGCGTATTGGATACATCAAACATTACGGCCGTTTCGCGAGTTTCGTCTTTTTGATTCGCAGATTTCGTGGTTATGAGCGAAGATCACGACCACGAACCCTCACGTCACTAAGGGCGCGATCAGGCCGCCTCGTTTGCCAATTTTTCCAGCAGCATATCGACCATCTTCAAATGCGTGCGAAACGACAGGCAAGCAAAACGCATCGTGAATTTGCCATTGAGCTTTGTCGAGGAAACAAAAACACGGCCGTCTTCGATGATCTTGTTCATCAGTCGCTTGTTGAATTCATCCGCATCGCCTGAACTCGGCACGTACCGAAACGTGACGACCGATAGCTCAGGTTCGAGATCGCTTTCAAACCCCAGCTTTTTCACTTCCGCGTAAAAATATTTCGCAAGCAGCAGTTTCTCTTCAAGACAGGCACGAAACGGCGCGACACCGTGCAGCTTCAACGGCAGCCATAGCCGCAAGCCGCGGAAATGCTTTGTCAGCTCGGGCGAGATCTCGGCCGGCGATACCTCGTCTTGAGCGGTGAAAGCATCCTGCATGTAGTTGGCGTTAAAACTATAAGACCGCGCAAGATCGCCGACGTTTTTCACAAGAACAACGCCCAATCCATATGGCAGAAAAAGCCCCTTGTGCGGATCGATGATCAGCGAATCGGCAAGCTCCAGCCCCCGCAGCTTTTCTTTCCCTTCATCCGTTAGAATAAAAAATCCGCCGTAAGCCGCGTCAATGTGATACCAACAGCCCGATTCCTTTGCGATCGCTCCGATCTCCGTCAGCGGATCAATGGCCCCGACATCGGTCGTTCCCGCGGATGCAACGACAAGAAATGGATTTAGTCCCGCCGCCTTGTCCGACTCGATCTTTTGCGCAAGATCCCGCGGCTGCATACGGAACCTTTCGTCCAGATCAATATATCGAATGACGCACTCGCACAGGCCTGCAACGCGTATGCCCTTGTCTATAGAATGATGCGTTTGCCGCGAAAGATATATCACCGACCGCGGAACATCCGCCGACTTTATGTTTCGGCCGTCGCGCGCCGTAACGACCGCTATCATATTCGCCAGGCTGCCGCTCGTCGTCAGATTTCCGCCCGCCTCCGCCGGATATCCAACCAGATCGCACATCCAGCGGATGAGCATATTCTCCATCCGCACCGCGCCGGGGCTTGCATAGAAAACACCCGCATATCGATTGAATACATCCGCCAGATAATCGCCCAAAGCCGAATAATAAATTCCGCCGCCCGGGATGTACCCCAAATGTCCGCCCGACGCCGGATTCAGCCCGGGCGTATCGACATTCGTCCGGATAAGTTCGATCGCCGCATCGATCCCGATTCCCTCTTCCGAGATCGGCGAATCAAGCAATCCTTCACCCTTCCCGGCCGATGTCTCGTAGGCTTTTACGGATTCGATATTGTCGAGAAAATTTTCGGAGTAATTGATGACGTGTTGACGAACCTCATCCCGCTGCAGCGGCAAAGGTTCAAGCTGTCTGGCAAGCTCTTCCAGTTCCAGGAGTTTGTCTCGCATATTCGGAGACAATTATAGATCAAACCGCGTGAACGACGCACAGCCCCCGTACAGAAGCCCGCACGACAGTAAGGGTGATAGATACACGCATGGTCTGGATATATCGCCCTAACTGCGTGCGGGCGTCTGCCATGCATCCTGTTCGGAACCGGGAGCGATTGCGACTGGGTTCTTTTCTAAGCCGTAACAGCCTCCCGCTTCCCTTGCTGTCATTTCTTCGCGCTCGTTTCACGTACCGAACTCAGCACCCATTTTTCCAATCGCGCATCCGGGAGCAAACCCTGGCCTGGGATCGTGTACTGCAATCCCTCGAGCCGCTTCTTAACACCTTGCTCGATGCCGCCGTATGATAGCAGCAGCGGAACGATCAGGACCCGATTCCCTTCCACCGAAGCACGTTCGACAACGCGCCGAAGTTCGGCAGTCGCATTAGACCGGATCGGGTCCGGAGCATCGTCGCGGACGGTCATGTATTCGATCCGCTTAAACTTGTGCCCGGCCGACATCAGTTTCGCTAACGCCGCCATATCGGCGAGCCACAGGTTGTTCTCTTCTTCTTCGACCGGGCCATGAGCAACAAGAACCACAACTTCATTTGCCGGATCTTTGCTAATGGCCGCCGCACGAGACATAAGGATCTCCGCGACCAGCGGATGCCGATCCAGCGCCGGCAGCATTCTGATCTTTACCGAGCTCTTGATCGGCGTTGTCGGGTCGAACGAGTTGTCCGCCGACTGATGCGAATCGTGCCCGCCATGGCCGTGGTCCATTTTGGCAAAGACGGCAAGGTCCGCCGGAGCTTCGTTTCTAAGGCCAAGCAGATACTCGGTCGAAGTGATAACTGAACTATGCGATGAAACGAACAACGGCACCGCCACGATCTCTGCCGCTCCGCGTTTTATCAGCCTGTCCGCCGCATCCTGAATGTTCCGCTTCGTCGCCATTCCAAACGCCACCTCGACCGGCACCGACTTATCTACCGCCGCCGCGATCTTCTTCACTTCCTCATTCCAATTCTCCTTCCCGCCATGCGCCAGCAAAAGAATGCCTGTCCCGGAACCGCCAGCCTTCTTCACCGCCTCAGCCCCATGCCCGCCATGATCATGCTGCCCCAATATCCCAAGCGACATTACGAAAACCGTAAATACAGAAAATACAAAATACCTGATCGTGATAGTTGTCATACGATAATCTTCTTATGAAATTGAAATTCGTTTTCAATTTGAGTTTAACGATGTCACCATCAGCTGTCAACCAAACAAAGTAAACGATCGGCACCGACCGCCTCGAGTGCTGAGTCTCGATAGGCGCCACTCCAATGCATGAACAGGGCTATGCTGTTCAAACGTGTATCGTTTTGCTTCGATCGAATCAAGAAGGGATGCGAATCGGCGTCGCTGATCGGATCCAATTGGGGTGCACCCTCTAGCCCGGCTAACAAAGCATAGGGTTCCTCATCAAAATCCCGATACCGAAAACTCCTAAAAAATCAACCGCCCGCCCAAAATGATTCTTCGGTTTCCGCCGTCAGTTGCCCATTTGTCGAGGAAACCCGGGCTGCTTATTATCCCCGAAGGAATTCCGAAATTCCTTGAGTTAACGGCATTAAAGAGGTTGGCCCAAGCCTGAACGCGAACATTCTCTCGGAGTCGAGTATTTTTTATTATGCCGATATCGATCAGCCTAATACCATCTGAACGAAGTATGTTTCGCCCCGCATTGCCGACCCGTTGCCCCTCAAGAATACCGATGAAATCGACAACAAGGGGAACATTAGGTTGGCAAGTGATCCTTCCTCTCGGTGCCGAAAATAATGTGAACGGCAGTGGTGGTCCCGGCAGCCATCCGGGAACACACGTGCCCGGCGGCAGGCTGTTGAATATCAGCTCCGCACTAGCAATGGCCTCGGCCCTGAGTTGCTGGTCTATCAAATAAAGCCGGGCGACAGACATGCCTGAAAGATCGAGGTTCGTGTACACATTCGGACGGATCGCACTTGGCGCCAGAGCATTTGCCCACGTGGGATCGGAACCATTACTCGGCGTGAACGGAACACCCGTATTGAAGTTAAAGAAGGCATTGATCTGCCAGCCGCCAAGCAGTTTGCCGATCGGGCCTTTTTGCTTTCGGAAGAACGGCAGTTCGAAAACGCCGTTTCCGGAAAGTCTGTGCGGCTGATCAAATCTCGAACGGGCGCGGTCGGCATTTCTGTCAAAGGCATCCTGGGTGCCGGAATCCTGAGCATCGCCAAAGATCTCTGACGCGGTGTCAATAAACGCGCTCCAGGTATAATGAACGGCAAAGCTGAACCCGCGACTTATTCTCTTGTCTAGGCTTACCTGCAGCGCATCGTAAGTTGACGAAGCCGAATTCGCTCTGATCATAACTGCCCCGCGGCTAGGGTCGACGCGCAGACTTGTGATCAGATGACCGGGCGGCAGCGCTACACCCGTGTTGCGGTCGATCCCCGAAGTGTTGCAGGTTCCCGGCCCGGTTCCGAAAGCACATGGCGTATACGGGTTCCCGTCAATGGTCTGAAACAGGCCCGTGCCTCGCGTTCGTATATATCCAACTTTAAATATAAGGTTTGAGCTTAATTCACGTGACGCATTCAGCGATATCTGATCGGTTGCCGGCGCGCGTAGGTCTGCCGCAACGACGCCGCGATCCAACATTCGCGGATTTGAGATATTTGGCACGGTGGTATTGATCAACGCAGCAAAGGCATTCGTCCGCGATAGCTGCTGCGGAGCTACGAACGGGAATGAGTGAAACACATTCGTATTGATGTTAAAGAAATGCGGGTCATACGTTCGGGCATATCCGCCGCTTAGAACGAGTTTTTGTGCGCCGGTTATGAAACCTTTGATCCCTTTGCCGTTTGTTTTCGGGTTCCAGTTAAAACCGATCCTCGGCATCCAATTGTTGACATCAGTTTCTGGGTCCGGCTCAAACTTAAATTCCGGGTTGTTGTTGTAAAAGGAAAGAATGCGTTTGTTCAAACCGCGAAAATATTTAAATGAATCTCCGGGATACTCGTATCGGACGCCATAGGTCAACGTCAGATCCGGCCTTATTCTCCAATGGTCCTGAGCATAACTATAAAATTCATGCCTGCGGTAGAACGGGAAAAAATCTCCGCCGGCCAGCGGCAGCGTTTTGGCGGCTGTCTCCGCAAAGTCGTTGACGAAATCACTTAGCGTCGTGTAAACGAGGCTGCCGCGGCCCGATGGAAAGAAAAAGCTCTTCATATCGGTTCGCCGAAGATCGACACCAAATTTGAAAGTATGTTTTCCCTTAGAAACAGAAATGGCTTCGCTTATTTGATACGTATCATTGATGTATCCCGCAGGCAGATTGGGGGCAAGGCCGATCGCCGTCCTGCCTGGTGACCAGGCGGTCCCCGTCATCCCGAGGTTGTTTATCTGGATCGAGGGAATGGCCGCCGAATCAGCGTCAATGCCGTCTCGATCTGCCCGGAAGTTCTTCCAGGCGATCATTGTCTCGCTGCTGATGCTTGGCGAAAAAGACGAAGTCCACACGATGACTGCGGCTTTCGTTTCTATGCCGCCTTTTGTGCCCAGTCCCGGCGGCGTGACTTGTCCAATTCCCGAGGTGAATTCATAACTGTACCTGTAACGCCCATAGACAAGATTTTTTTCGTTATAGCGATGGTCTATCCGTACGGATCCCTGATGGTTGTCGAACCTGAAGTCGGACGACCCGGCGAGATCGCCAAGCTCGACATCGAATATCGCGCCGTCGTTCATAGCCACACTCCGGCTCTGCCCGTTCGGTATTCCGGCAGGAACGAATCGGAGTAGGGCCTGCACATGCGGGCGGTCACCGGCATGAGCCTCCAGGGCCGCCCGGCCATCCGCTGTCGGGGCTCCTTTCAGCGTCAATCCCGATCCCAACTGCCGATCGGACCAACGCTGAAAGTCGGTAAAGAAAAATGTCTTGCCCTTTCCGCTGTAAAAATATGGTCCGCCTTCACCAAAACGCGGAAGCACGACAGGCCCTCCGATCGTGAAGCCTATTTGATTCTCAAGCCGAAATGGCGCAACTCTTTTCGCGTGGTTTGACGATTTTGGATCACAAAATCCAGCCCGCTTATCGAGATTGCTGCACGCATTCAAATACTGATCATTATGAAACCAGAATATGGAACCGTGAAGATCGTTCGTACCAGACTTTCCGACGAAATTAACGGACGAGCCGGCATTGTGCCCATACTCCGGCAAAAATTGATTGGTGACGATCCGGACCTCCTGAATGGCATCCGGGTTATTGAGCGGAATCTGGCCGCCGGTAAGGGTCGGATCGTTAACGTCTTGGCCGTCAAGGAGAAAGCTGTTTGACCGAATCCGGCCGCCATTTACCGAGAAGGCAGCCCCGACGAGCATGGCAGGCTGTCCGCTTGCGCGTCGGGCCACGCCCGGAACCGAATAGAGGATATTGAACACATCACGGTTCGGCGCGATTGGAAGTTCGGAAAGCCGACGTGTGTCAAATCGGGTCGCAACCTCCGCCGTGGATGTATTTAGCAGCGACGCGTCAGAGTCAACCGTTACGACCTCGTTCACGTCTCCCGGTTTCAGATCAGCGTTGACAACGGCATCTTGATCTACAAGCAGATGAAGGCCCGATCGAACATATCTCGCAAAGTTCGCCGCCGAGATAGTCAGCTCATACACACCGATAGACAGGTTTGAAAAACTATATCTGCCGTCTCGATCGGTGACTGCGGATCTAGAAAACCCGGTTGCGCTGTTCCGAATAGTTACGGCCGCTCCGGGAATAACAGCCTGGTTTTGATCGGTAATGATGCCAGAGATCGAACCGGTCGACGTTTGCCCCTCCATCGAAGCCGCAAGGATCGATAACAGGATAACGGCACGGATAGACCCAAAGAATCCAATCATATTCTCCTCATCGCCGAATCAGAACGGGCAGCCATCGTGACCGGGCCCTGCCAGGACCGACGCGGAACCCAGTCGCTAGCGATGCCGGTTCTGACAATTGACGCCTGACCTTCCCCTAGTCGTTCAGGTTCATTCTTTTGAGGATGTGGGCGAATCGCGGTTCCGCGCGCAAGTCGTCCCAGAGCTTATAAGATCTAAGGAGCACAAGATATGTTTCTCGCTCATCTAACGCCTTTTCCAGCAGATTCAAAGCTTCTTCCTTTTGACCTAGCCCAATGTAGATCATTGCAATGCTGGAAAAGGGAATGAACTCCCTGGCCGACAAAGTTTTCAACTCGTCAATGATCTTCCGGGCCTTGTTGTGGTCGCCCATTCTGGCATAAGCATACCCAGTGTTGCGCAAGCTCATATGCGCCGGGGCATTCAATTCTGTCGCCTTCGAAAGTTCAGCTAACGCCTCCTCGTATCGCCCTTGAAATAAATATGCCCGGCCGAGGTTGTAGTGTCCGATCCAATAGTTCGGATCGAAATCAACCACTTTATTAAACTGGCTTAATGCTTCCTCGCAACGGCCCGCGAAGAGGAGAGCTTGCCCTTCGAGCACCTGCACGATCAGCGTTTGCGGGCTTAACTCCTTCGCCACCCTGATCTCCCCGATCGCCTCATCGTGCCGCCCCGTGTGCGAAAGGAACAATGAATAAGCACGGTGCGCGTCAGAATTGTTAGGGCCCAACTCGATGCTCCGTCTGAAGTTTGCCTCAGCCGACGTCATGTCCCAATCATAAAGGAAGTCGATATATCCGAGAATTGTATAACCTTCAGCGAGCGTCGGATCCAGTTCAAGGGCCTTGTTCGCAAGTTCCCTCGCCCGCGGGCAAACCTCCTTAGAACGAGCAAAGCCGGGAAACGCCAGTGTGCGATATGCATCAGCCATCGCAGCGTATGCAAGAGCGTAGGTTGGATCCGCCGATATAGCCTTCTCGTAGGACGCAATTGCACTTCGGATTCCCTCCTTCGTCCCCTTTAGCGCGTTTTGACGGCCATAGAGATAATATTCGTATGCGTCGGAACTGTTTGTAGATCGCTTTCCAAGAAGTACACGCTCCTCACTTGATAATTCAAAAGGAACGGAGTTCAATATCCTTGCCGCGATCTTATCCTGAACGCCCAGCAGGTCCGAAGAACTTTCATTGATCGTATCGGTCCAGATCACAAATCCGTCCGCAACTCTGATCAACCGGACATTCACCCGAATGCGTTCGCCCAACCGCTGCAGATTCGGTTCGAGGACCAAATCTGCATTTAGTTCTTTTCCAACCGCCACCGCGTCATGGTCGGGGCCTCGAAAGTTTAGCACCGAGCTTAGCGGACGGACCTCAAGATCTTTGATCTTGCCGAAGCGCGATATGAGCGTATCGGCCATTCCGAGTTCAAGTACATCATTCCGGCCCTCGTCGCCGATCGGCCTGAATGGAAGGATAGCGATCGACTTGATCGGGCCGGTTGCGGCCGGAGTGTTCCCATACTGAAGAAGAAAGCCAACCAGCAGCAGCGAGATCGCGACACCAGCCGCAAGAACAATAAACAGCTTTTGAGACGTCTTGCGGGTTGTGTCGGGCTCGGGGATGATCGGGAACGTATCGTTCTTCAAAAACGGGCGTGTCACCTGAGCGGTGAACTCATAACCGCGGCCCGGGACCGTGACAATATAGCGGTGATCATTCTTCCCTTCGCCAAGCAAACGGCGGAGTGTGGAAATGTGCTGAGTAAGATTATTCTCTTCAACGACAGTTTCCGGCCATACCGCTTCCATCATCTCATCGCGATCGATAACCCTGCCCGGATTTTCCAAAAGAAACAAAAGGGTGTCAAAAGCCTTCGACTTTAATGTGAGCGGCCGGTTATCCGGCCCGTAAAGGAGGCGCTTTGCGGCATCGAGACGGTGTCCGTCAAACTCGTAAATAGCTGCGTTTTTACCGTTCTGGCCCAGCATTCACAACGATTCACAACGATTCACACAAAATTAACTACATCTATCGAACGATGGTCGATTATGCCACACATCGCACAAACAGGATACAAATTTTTTGTGCGGATCTTTTTCGTAAACGGAGGCAAAAATGAAGAAACCTTTTGGAAGTTTACTTGCGATCTTGCTATCGATGGGCCCGACTGTCTTTGCACAGTCCGTCGATGGCCGACTGACCGGCACATGGGATGCTGTTGTAACGATCCGCAACTGTGTGCGAGGTGGAGGCGGATCTGCGATCAGGTCGTTCGAGTCAGTCGGCAGTTTTAACGCGGGCGGCACGTTCTCAGGCATTACGTCCGGGACACCTCCGACCCTAAGAACGTCCGAGCGAGGCGTATGGACGCATTTATCGGGCGATAGTTATCGTTTTCGGTTTAAAGCCTATCTTTACAGTGCTGATGCTCTTGTGATCGGCTATCAGGTCGTCACGCACGATCTGCAACTAGACGCTGACAATTTGCACTACACATCCGACGGCATCACCCAGATCTTCAGCCCGGACGGCACGCAGATCGGCTTTGGCTGTTCAACAAGTGACGCTACGCGAATGGTGCTTGATTAAACGCAGAGGAGGCCAAGATGAAAATCACAACTGCTGGCATATTCGGAGTTCTTTTTCTCACGATGGCGAGTTCGGTCGCCGCACAACGCTCCGGCGTCAGTCGTCTTGCTGGTACCTGGGACGCTGTTGTCACCCCCCGCGTTTGCTCCACAGGTGCGCCGATCACGACATTTAAAGCTGCGTACATCTTTAGTCCGGGCGGAACGTTTTCAGGTGTCTCGTCCGGCACGGGATCAGGCGGACGAGGGCGCGAACAACTTGGCGTATGGAAACACGTTGAAGGCGACCAGTATCGCTTTCGGATCAAGGCCTATCTTTTTAACAGCGCTGGCGTGGTGACAAGCTATCAGATAGTTACACACGACGCCGTACTCGATGACGACGCTCTTATATGGTCGTCAACGGGCGACTCCCGGACATTCAGCATGGATGGAGTTCAAATAAACGTCGGGTGCTCGACCATTGTCGCCGAGCGGATCGAAGAACCTTGAGATCATCACGCGGCGGAGGCGGTAAAGCCTACGCCATCTCCGGAGCGTCCCTTACAACTCTAACGCAGAGAAATAAAGAAAAGAGGAGAAACAAAATGAATAAACGAACACAAACATTCATCTTCGCGGTGGCGATGATGCTCAGTTTAACCTTAGGTCTTTCGGCCGCCTATGGACAGGATTCCGAAGGCAAACAAGATCCCGGCTCATCGGAACGAGGCCGTAACAGCATCGTCGGAACCTGGATGGCCACGGTGACAATTCGAAACTGTGCAACAGGGCTGCCGATCATTTCGGTACCGGTGCTGAATACTTTTGATCGAGGCGGAACAATGATGGAAACCTCACAATCCTTAGCGGCCCGCAGCGCCGGACACGGTATTTGGAAGCGAAGCGGAGGACACGAATACAGCTCGGTCTTTCTGTTCCGCCGAGTAAATGCCGATGGAACGAATAATGGTTTTCAAAAGGTCCGGCGCACGCATGTTCTTGACGGCGACACTCTGACGACGGAGGCCACCTTTGAGATCTTCAACGCCAGTGGAGTACTGGTCTCAACCGGCTGCGCCACCGAAACGGCCACTCGTCTCGAATTTGACTGATCGATGGCACTTTGGAAAAGCGGCGGAAAGCGATCCGGCATCTCCGCCGCCTTTTTGAGGTCAACACCAGATGGATGGAAAGGAGGCAGCAATGAAAATGAAACCTATATTCTTAGCCACTGTATTCTTTGGGTTGTCGTGGCTTCACACAGTTGCCGCTGTTCCGGGCGATCTAGACACGACATTCTCAGGCGACGGAACACTCTCCGATCTTTTCGGTACGGCGTTCGTCGTCGCGGTTCAGCCTGATGGAAAGATCTTGGCGGCTGGGACCGGGTACAACGAATTTGATTCGGACTTTGCGGTTGCCCGTTACAATCCGGACGGATCGCGCGATACAACATTTGGCGGCGGTACGGGAATGGTCACAACAGGTATTTTTTATTACGGGTATGACGAAGTGCTGGCAATTGCAATTCAGCCGGACGGTAAGATAGTCGCTGCGGGCGTAGCTTCTACTTGCTATGAAGTCTGTGCCCTCATATCGTTTGCCGTTGTCCGTTACAATCCGGACGGTTCGCTAGATACCAGTTTCGGCGGTGATGGCGTCGTAGTTACTGTGATCGCCTCGTCAGACGACAGGCCGTATTCAGTCGCGATCCAGCCGGACGGAAAGATCCTGGTCGCGGGCCGAAGCGGTGCCTCTGGCCAGACTGACTTTACCCTCGTTCGATATAACACGGATGGTACGCTCGATTCTACTTTCGACTCAGACGGTATAGTCAGGACCAATATCCGCGGCGACGACTTTGGCTCTTCACTCGCCCTTCAATCCGACGGCAAAATAGTGGTTGTCGGGGAAAGCTGGAATGGCCTCTGGGGCGCGCCAAACTCTAGTCCCGACTTTGCGGTTGTTCGTTACAACCCAAACGGCTCCCTTGATACCACGTTCGGCCAGAACGGCAGGGTGACTACACCGATGGGCAACTACAGCAGCAATGCCTTTTCAGTCGCCATTCAGACAGACGGCAGGATCGTGGCCGCCGGTTACAGCAACAACGGCTCGAACCTTGATCTCGCCATCGCTCGTTATGACCCGGATGGTTCGCTCGACGCGACATTTGATTCTGACGGCAAGGTGACAACAGCGATCGGGACAGGAAATGAACATGCACGCTCTGTCGCGATTCAGGCCGACGGGAAGATCGTTGCCGCGGGACCCTATTCCGGCAGCTTGAACGATGACTTCGCGGTCGTGCGTTACAACGCAAATGGTTCGCTCGATCCCACGTTCGGTTCAGGGAGTGGTAAGGCGACAGCTGACTTTAACAATTCAAACGACAATGCTTACGGGATTACGCTCGACGGCAACGGGCGGGCGGTCGTCGTAGGCGGCTCGAATGACACCTTCGCGCTCGCCCGCTTCCTGCTTGCTCCGGCTCAGCCAGCAATGTTTGAATTGACAGGGCGGGTAACCACATCGAGCGGGTCCTCAGTCGCCAAGGCAAGGGTAACGTTGACAGACAGCGCCGGAAACATTCGCCTTGCCCTAACCAGTCCTTTCGGCTACTTTCGCTTTCAGAACGTCGCCGCCGGAGAATACACTGTGACTGTAAGGAGCAAGAGGCACGGCTCGGCATCAAGCACGATCACGGTAGATTCATCCAACACGAATCTCGACCTGGTGCTGTGAAGGAACGACGGGGATATGGCCATTACGAAACCCCTGCACTCGTCCCTGTTCAAATCGCGGAAATAGTACCAAGCCCCGTGCAAACGAAAAAGCCCGTTCATTTCTGAACGGGCTATTCTAAATTGAATCCGGCGACTACCTACTTTCCCACACGTGAAACATGCAGTATCATCGGCTCAAGCAGGCTTAACTTCCGTGTTCGGGATGGGAACGGGTGTGACCCTGCCGATACAATCACCGGAAAACTGGTGGTGCAAAGGCCCGCACGGAGTAAGGGCGATATCAATATACTGCGTATATCGCCCTTACTTCGTGCGGGCTTCCGCACAAACTGAATACATGTAATATTTCCACAAGGTGCTTAACCTGAACGACAAACTAAAGCTTATCGAACAAAATTGCTTGTCAACAAATTTTATGGTCAAGCCTTGGGGCAATTAGTACTGGTCAACTAAGTACATTGCTGCACTTACATCTCCAGCCTATCAACGTGGTGGTCTTCCACGAGCCTCACTGGCAAT